>JBBSBG010000538.1:0-2168 GCA_038251495.1 Cytophagales bacterium | reverse complement strand
CGGATCATCTAATTAAAATAGGTAAAGCCGATCCTGATAAATTAGGTATTGGCGGTTGGAGTTACGGTGGCATTCTTACTGATTATGTTACGGCTACCGACCCGCGGTTCAAAGCAGCAGCGAGTGGCGCTGGCAGTGCCATGCAGTTATCGATGTATGGTACCGATCAGTATACTGTACAATATGAAACCGAACTAGGTGTGCCTTGGAAAAATATGGACAAGTGGATGAAAGTTTCCTATCCGTTTTTAAATGTGGAGAAGATTAAAGCACCCACACTCTATATGGTGGGCGAAGAGGATTTTAACGTACCGGCTGCGGGAAGTGAACAAATGTATCAGGCATTGAAGACATTGGGCGTGCCTACTCAATTTGTTGTATATCCCGGTCAGAACCATGGTCTGGCTATACCTAGTTACCAGAAGGATCGCTATACCCGGTATCTCGATTGGTTTGGCAAGTACCTGAAGGCGGATACGATGAATGAGAAGTTGCCTTCGAAGAAATAACATGTTTTCATCAATGTATTGGATCAGTGCGAGGCGTGAGTACATCGGCAATAAATTAGTTATGGTGGAATAAAATGGCAAAGCGATTACGATTATCAGAACTCATTGGAGAAATAGATGATGCTATTCAAAACCGATTTGCAGGAGAGACTTTCTGGATCACGGCAGAAATTACGGATGTAAAAAAACAAGTTGACAAGCGTTGGTGCTTTTTAAAGTTCATAGAAAAGGAAGGCAGTCTTATCAAGGCTGAAATCAAAGGCGTATTCTGGTCTACCGCATTTGGAAGTATCGAGCGTTTTGAGAAATTATCTGGGCAACCCTTTGCCAGTGGACTTGAAATTACTTGTCATGTTCGGGTTCGCTTTCATAATCGCTTTGGCCTCGACCTGGAGGTATTGGATATAGACCACAGCTATGCGCTTGGTAAATTAGAACAAGAGCGGCAACAAACCTTGGATCGGTTGGTTAAGGAAAACCCAAAACAAATTCGTGTAGTTGATGGACAATATTTCACCCGTAACCAATCTCTTGAGCTGCCGATTGTGCTGCAAAGAATAGCACTGGTCACTGCTCCGAATTCTGATGGGCAACGTGATTTTAAACAAGAAATGAGTAACAACCCTTACGGCTACGCATTTTCAGTAACGGAGTTTCTAACTCAAATTCAGGGTGATAATTCAAGTTCGCTGATCATTCAAAAATTACAGCAGATTGAAGCCGATAAAGAAAATTTCGATATGGTAGTTATTGTTCGCGGTGGAGGTTCACAAACTGATTTTAAGCCTTTCGATGATTACGAGTTATCGAAATACGTTGCTGTTTTTCCGTTGCCAATATTAACTGGTATCGGCCATGATAGAAATACTAGTATCGTTGATTTGATGGCGCGTCAGCATAAGACACCAACCAAAGTGGCGAGTAGTATTGTTGACCACAACTTCAACTTTGAAAGTGAAATCATGGACCTGAAAGATCGTTTGCACATCACAACAGAAAGAAAGATGGATAACGCCAGGGATAACCTGCTTCAAATAAAGAGAACAGTGAAGGCCTACAGTCCGTCAACCATATTAAATAAAGGGTATGCCATCATTACCAGCAATGATCAGATCATTATTGATCCTAATGACATCAAACCGGATACTGAAATAAAAACCATTTTGAAGAACGAACTTATTCATAGCACGGTCACTAAAAAATCGAAAAATGAACTTGACCTATAACGAAGCATACAGCAAACTTTCCACACTTGTTGACGAAATTGAAGATGATAAAATTCAATTAGACACACTTGCGGAAAAAATCAAACAAGCAAAGGAATTAATTGACTATTGCGAAACCCGATTGCGGGTAATTGATAGTGATGTAACAGCAGCGCTGAAAGAGCCAGAGACTAAGAAGAAAACTAAAGAATAATCGCTTCTTCCAATGTAGATTTTTTGCTGACTAACTTCACTGGATTTATTTCCTCCTCTCGAATATCGAATTTTTCACAGGTTATCATTACCTTGTTGCATCCTCCAACCAACTCTCTCCGATGAAAAAAATCAGTTACCTCTTTCTTTTTTTTGCTTTCATCATCAGTTGTAAAGAAGATAAGCCAAAAGGATGGATCGATTATGATCGATTGAATAATCAGGATTCGAAAGACTGGCT
>JBBSBG010000537.1:0-2175 GCA_038251495.1 Cytophagales bacterium | reverse complement strand
TGGTAGTATAAGTGGACAGCTCTGGAACAACAATGGCAAACCATTGCCTCCAAAAATACCTACTGGTGGTCAAGACATTAACTATTCAGGAAAAACTAAACTACCACTTTTGAAGCGAGAATATGTTCGGAACCCAAATGCCAACGAGAAGGCGTTGAAGAAACATGCGCCTTATGAAAATACCTATCAGGTAAATGGGTTAATGGTTCGCGTGAAGCAAAAAGATACAGGCACAAAACCAAAAGCTGTAAAGGGATCAATGCCAGGTGTTGGCCCCACTAAGTCAACTATTAAAGCGAGTGAATACACTGGGCGCATAAAAATTATTTGGGATTACAAACATAACCCAAGCAGTGCTGATGGATCGTTGAAAACGCTTAAGAATACTAAATCTTTTGAGCAGGCTACTTCATTTGCTGGTAAAACGAGACTCACTAGAAACTATCGTCATAATCCACATAGTAATAAATACGCGTTGGATGTGATAGCTCCTAGCCGCGCCTCGGCTCGCATTGGCGATTATCAAGGCAACATTAAAATGAATAAGTATAACCACAAAAAGCATTTTCCCGATGCTGAGTTTGCGCATGGCAAAGGAAACAATGTGAAGGGCGAGCGAACTATAATGACAGATTTTAAGTTGTTATGGACGAAGCTATTCAAGAAAAATAACATGCAGCCGGCAGCCGTAAAAGACAAAGTGCACAGGCCACGTTACGATAAAAAGGAAAAGGAACTCTGGAAAGATTTATACGATTAACATGAACTGGATTAAACTCACAAACAAAAGTCAACTAGATACTATTCAAACAGAATCAAATACAGAACCAGTAGTGATTTTCAAACACAGCACAAGTTGCTCAATCAGTCGCACTGCGCTCGATCGGTTAGAAAGAAATTGGAAGAGTGAAGAGTTAGAAAATGTGAAACCTTATTATTTAGATCTGCTTTCCTTTAGGGAAATATCCAATAGCATTGCCGATCGGTTTCAGGTTGAACATCAATCGCCACAGGTTTTGATAATAAAAAACGGAGAATCAGTGTATGATAAGTCGCACTTCGAAATTTCTTTTGCTTCAATACAAAATGAATTGAATGCGATGAGCCCTGCTAAAAATTAGTCTCGAAGGGTTTATTAAGTGATCTGATTTCCCTGTTTTGTTTATCTCACATACCTGTAAATATGCTATTGCAGGATTTACGACTTATAACAAGGTTATTGTTTGTGCGTTAGATAGATTAAATTTATCCTTTCAACAAAGGAAGTATTTCGAGGAATGAAGCAGGGGATTAACTTTTTATTTTTTGTTATTGGCATACTTGCCAATGCTCCAACTTGGGCTCAAACTCAGGATAGCTACGAATATAATTCGGAGTTTACGTGGGGTATTAATAAAAACTCGGCTGGCGGGTTAATTGGTGGGTTTACATTTAAAAAAGCCCGTAAACTGACTGATAACACGCTGGAGACTTTTGGTCTTGAGATAATGAATGTAAAAAATCCACAAGAAGCCAGGTACAATTCGGGCTATACAGGAAATGCCTTTATCTACGGAAAGAGTAATTATCTCTATGCCCTCCGGTTTCAATATGGCCGCGATTTCATTTTGTTTACCAAGGCCCCGCAGCAAGGGGTAGAAATTAAAGCCGTTTTTGCCGGGGGGCCAAGTTTAGGGATAGTAGCTCCATACTACATTGAGCGAGCGGTTGACAATAGTTTTTTTACTTCCAAACACGAACAATACGACCCCAATAACCCGAATCACTCCTTCAATAATATTTTAGGTTCCGGTAATATTTTTGAGGGAATTGGAGATTCAAAATTGCAGTTAGGAGTCAATTTAAAGGCTGCTTTAAATTTTGAATTGGGCTTTTTAAAGAGTCAGGTAACAGGATTTGAGGTGGGTGTTTTAGTAGATTCTTACTTCAACAAAGTTATCCTGATGCCTACTGCAGAGAACAAATCTGTGTTCCCAACTGTATTTTTCACATTATTCTACGGCACTCGTAAGTAAAAACCATAAAAAATTTTCTGGATTTTCTGTGACTGGATGGTCATCGGTGGATTCTATTATTATATTTGAAATTCCTTAACCAGTAATTTAAGTACTATGGAAGCGAAAAAGACAGAAAAAGCCGATTTAACGAGAAAGACCGCTCTTTTCTTTAGTATCG
>JBBSBG010000536.1:0-2181 GCA_038251495.1 Cytophagales bacterium | reverse complement strand
GTCATTACATTGATTACACCAGAAGGAAAAAATCAATTTGAAGGAGTTTTAAAAGGAACTATCATTAAAGATAAAAGAGGCGGTGGTGGTTTTGGTTACGATCCTATTTTTCTTCCAGAAGGAAATTCAAAAACATTGGCTGAAATGACCATGGAAGAAAAGAATATGATGAGTCATAGGGCACGAGCGGTTGAAAAGTTGATTCTTTTTATTGATAGGAATTAAATACACTGAAAATGAATAAGCCCATTGCAATAGGCATTACCGGTGGAAGTGGTTCCGGTAAAACGTATTTTCTGCAAGGTTTATCAACAGCATTTAAAACTGACGATATATGTCTCATCTCGCAGGATAATTATTACAAGCCAATCGATGAACAACCCCGCGATGAAAATGGAATTGTAAATTTTGATTTGCCGGATTCTTTTAAGCGCGAGGAATTTTTACAAGATATCTTAAAATTAAAATCAGGTATTGATGTAACTATTTCGGAATATGTATTTAATAATCCGTTAGCAAAAAGACGAACCATCACATTTAAAGCCGCGCCTATTATTGTGATTGAAGGGCTATTTGTTCAATACTTTAAAGAGATTTCGGATGAGCTGGATTTAAGTATTTTCATTGAAGCAAAAGATCACGTAAAGTTAGGAAGACGAATAAAAAGAGATGTTTTGGAACGAAGTACGGATGTAGAGGATGTTTTATACCGCTATCAATACCATGTAATGCCCGTGTACGAGCAACTCATTGAACCCTTAAAACATAGTGCCGATCTTGTTATTCCAAACAACAGCAAATTTGATCGAGCCTTGAGTGTTTTAGTCGGGTATCTGAAATCACTGCTATCATAAGGGTATCACTGAAAACTCAGCTCAATAAATTTCACGCAGAGTGCGCAAAGGAAGTACTCTGCGAATCTAATCTGTGAATCTGTGGCTGTGTTTCTGTAAGGGTCATTTCAACCATTTGCTTATTAGCTTCTAACGCTTACTTTTGTTGTCTTCAAAATCTAAAGAAGTGCGAAAAAGGTCTATTTACAGAGGTTTTATGATTGCTGCCGGCTTGTTAGCCGCTGCGGTTATTATTTTATCGCATACCTATTCACTTCGGGTTGAGCAGGACAAGCAAGCATCTACAGAACAATCAACGGAGAAGTCGGATAGCAAAACGATCAGTGCGGTTCCTACGGATGCAGTTCCACAAGGAAGTTTGGTGCGCGTAGATGAACAAGTACCCGTAAGCGTGCTTGAGATTTTAGGTGAACCACAACAAATAGAAAAATTCATTCCTCGTTCTGAGGCTATTCTTAGTAATCTTTTTAAGGTACTATTTCAGGTTGTCATCGCGCCAAACGCGCCCTAATCTTTTTCTTTATTCAGTTTTAGCTTAGGCATTTAATTAAAAGGCCTGTGCATCATTTTCTCTAATTCAAAACCAATCAAACTTTCTAAAATAAATTTTTATGCGTAACAAAGGTGTAGTTATCGGCTTAGGCATTATTATCACGTTGCTCTGTTTGTACTATTTGTCGTTTACGTTTGTATCGAAAAATGTTGAACAGGATGCAATTGATTATGCTACTGATAAAAGCGGAGCATTAAGTCTTTCTAAAAAACAAAATTACCTCGATTCAATTTGGAATCAGCCCGTGTACAATCTCTTTGGTGCTGAGTATACATATAAAGAGGTTAAGGAAAATGAATTGAGCCTCGGTCTCGATTTGCAAGGCGGTATGCACGTAGTGCTTGAAATTTCTCCGGTAGATATTTTAAAAGGTCTCAGTGGCAACAGCCAGGATCCTTCTTTTAATGCGGCTCTTCAAAAAGCGCGCGAAATGCAAAAGAATAGCACCGATGATTTTGTAAGTCTTTTTTACAAGGCATTTAAGGAGGCCAATCCAGATAAGTCTCTGGCCTCTCTATTCACATCAGCAGCAAATAAGGATCGCGTAAAATTGAGTGATGCAGACGATGTTGTTCTTAATTTTTTGAACACCGAAATAGATGGCGCGATTGATCGCTCTTTTACCATTCTTAAAACTCGTATCGATCAGTTTGGAACTTCACAACCTAATATTCAGCGCTTGCAGGATAAAGGAAGAATTCAAATTGAAATTCCAGGTGCGGATAATCCACAACGTGTGCGCAAATTGTTGCAAGGCGTAGCTCGATTGGAATT
>JBBSBG010000535.1:0-2197 GCA_038251495.1 Cytophagales bacterium | reverse complement strand
TCAAAGTTTGGCGCCAGGTATTGAAAGGATTTTCCATTGCCGCATCCAAAGTCAATAGCCGATTTATTTTTACCCCCATGCTTACTAATGTATTGCGGAAGTTTTTTATTTCTGTCGCTGGCATACACATCAAAGATTTCGTCATTATAACTTGGCGCGATGTTTTCCCAGTGTTTTTTTTCATTCATAGATTAAAATTTTTTGCCACAAAGACACTAAATCACAAATTCTTTAACATTAAATAGTTAAGAAATTAAGTTCATTAAGAGGACACATAACCATTGACAATCTCTTCATTTCTTAGTGCTCTTAATGGTAAAAAATATTACCGGGTAAAAGTAAAAGACAAACCTCTAGGACACTAAGCCACAAAATCTATAACATTAAGTAGTTAAGAAATTAAGTTAATATAAGAGGATGATCGAATAAGTTCTGCCACAAAGACACTAAGCCACAAAATCTCTAACATTAAAAGCATTGAAAAATTAAGTTGATTAAGAAGTCACCTGTTCCATACATAACCGATGACAATCTCTTCATTCCTTAATGCTCTTAATGGTAAAAAATAGCGCACCATTGCGGTTTAAATTATGCATTATCAAATTCCGTTGTTAGTGTTTTAACAATCTCAGCCATTGATCGAACACTTTTTACATGCTCAATCGCTGGGCCTGCGCACCACACTGTTTTATATGTTGCTCCAAACGCTGCCTTCTCCACTTGTTTCATTCCGCGATAAGCGATCAACATTTTAGCATACTTCTTTAAGGTTTTATTATTATTTAAAATGCGTTCTAACCAATTTGCTTCGGTACCTAATTGTTGCACATACGGAGTATTGATTACGGTAAGAGCCGAACCAGAAAGTTTCGTTGTCAATACAATATCTTTCTCGCCATAATCAATCATCGCTTGTTTGTATTCTGGTGAGATGTCAGCTTCATCACACGCAATAAAGATGGTGCCGATTGAAGCTCCGGCTGCACCCCAACTCATCACCTCTTTTAAATCCTTACCATGGGCAATGCCGCCCGCAGAAATAACCGGGATAGAACAATTCTCTTTTAGCAGTGTAATCAATTCTTTTGGCGAGAGTTTTCCTGCATGTCCGCCTGCGCGATTGTTTACAGCAATCACTGCATCAGCACCCTGAATCTCTACTTTTTTTGCATAGGCCAAATCCACCACATCACAAAAAACTTTAATACCTAATGGTTTACAACGTTCAATTACTTCTTGCGGATTACCCAGTGACGTAATAATGTAGCCAACCTTTAATTCCAACAACGTATCAAGCTGACCTTTATATTTTAGGTTCGACTTATTTACAATCAGGTTAACACCAAAGGGTTTATCGGTAAATGCTTTTATCTCGGCAATAGCCGCGCGTAGTTCCTGATCGGTCCTGTAATTCAAAGCCGGAAACGCAGCCGTTATTCCATTTGCCAAAGCGGCTTTAACCATTTTAGTATTGGAGATTAAAAACATAGGTGCCACTATGATGGGATATTGGATACCCAGAAGTTTGTCAAGTGTAAGTGTACTCATTAAAATTAAATTTCAGGAAGATTGCAAAAATTGAGGTAAGATAAAAGCAGCAGCGCGTTTACTTACGAGCGTTCATTGTTTAAAGGAATTAGGTCAAAAAGTTGTACTTGTGAAACCGTGCTACTTACCTTGCTCCACCTAAACAAAAAACTTCCGGTTATTCATGTGGGATCTCTCCATTCAATCAGTAATAGTAGCTACTGGTAGTTACATTCCTGAAATAAAAATCAACAATCGAGACTTTATTAATCACGCATTTTATGAAAAAGATGGTTCGCCTATCAAGAAAGATACTGCGCTGATTGTCGACAAGTTTAAATCCATCACGGGTATTGAAGAAAGGTGTTATGCCCGTCCTGATCAAAAAGCATCAGACCTCGGCTACCTGGCCGCGCAACAAGCGCTGCAAAGTTCAGGCATTGATAAAGAGTCGCTCGATTATATTATTGTTGCCCACAACTTTGGCGATGTGATTTATGGAAGCAATCGCGTTGATATAGTCCCTACTCTTGCCTCACGAATTAAAAATTTATTGCAAATAATAAATCCGGATTGCGTTGCTTACGATCTTCCCTTTGGATGCCCGGGTTGGCTGGAAGGTGTTATTCAGGCAAACTATTTTATTCGTTCGGGTGATGCTAAGCGTTGC
>JBBSBG010000534.1:0-2203 GCA_038251495.1 Cytophagales bacterium | reverse complement strand
GCTTTGCCATAGCAGGGACTCATCCAAAGATTGTCGGCCGCTATGCTGCGGATTTCTGAAATAAAGATGTGCGGTGAAATTTTTTCGTTTAGTTCTTCAATTGCCATCATGGCTTCATAGCCATGTTCAAGCGGCACAAAATATTCTGATTGCAACTCTTCGCCCGCACTGGGTTTAAAACCCATTTTAAAATGTGGCATGCGCTCATACCACGGACCGGGCACGCCCAGTTGTTCGGTACACGTTTCAGCCGAGAGTGATTCAATTGGGTGAAGATTTTGTTTGGCGAGTTTGGCTCCGTAAAAATCATTAGGTCTTGCCTGGACTTCCGCCCGATCTTTAATCCACACCTCACTTACATTTTTATTTTTCCAATCGGTAAACAAGCTAACACTATACCCAGCCGACATAATGGCGAAAAAATTTTTTTCAAGTTCACCCATCGGCAGGTTGCGATATACTACTTGTTGCATCTCAAAAGTCGGTAGTAAGTCGAGCGTAACTTTGGTAACCATACCTAAGGCGCCTAAGCCAACCACTGCACCATAAAATTCGTCATCGTTTTTGGTTAACTCTACTACTTCGCCCGCACCATTTACAAATTCAATAGCCGCTACACTGGTTGCCAGGTTTCCATTGGCTACACCCGAGCCATGCGTGGCCGTAGCGATGGAGCCAGCAATGGAAATGTGTGGCAACGAAGCAAGGTTGTGCAAAGCAAATCCACTTTTGTGCAGGTAAGTGCAAAGGTCACCATACTTTATGCCCGCCTCCACGGTTACGGTACTCGCATTTCTGTTTAGCACAATAATATTATTCAACCCCTCCGATGATACCTGGCAACTTGTGCTATCAGCAATCTTATTGAATGAATGCCGCGAGCCTAATCCTCGTAGCTTCTTAGATTTCTTTACAATGTCTTGAATCTCCACCACCGATTTTGGATACACAACGTTGTTGGTGCCATACTTCAAATTACCCGACCAGTTTTTCAATGGTTTCTTTTCGGGAGTGCATGCGTCAAGGTTTGCAAGTACTGCACCCGTCACTAATGCACCTGAAGTCTTTAAGAAGGTTCGTTTATTCATGGCAGTTTGGCGTTAGGTTTTTATGGTATTGTTAGTAGCTTGAGTTACTCAAATGCTTAAAATGGAGGAGTCTGACCGCCTGCCTATTCCGAAGCTTTGCGCAGGCAGGCTCTAAGCGATCTGACCCCTAATAGGTGCGTGAGTCCAAATAGAATTAAAGATACTATTTCGGCAATCGGATTTAAACAAAATTTATCGTCACCCACTGATTAGTTTGCTTCGGTTTGTGGAAATGAGAGAACGGGTGAGTGCGTAGCCGATAGTTGGCGCAACCAAAAAAAAATGCCAGTCTAATTTACCTTTTTTTGTTTTAGATGGTTGCCAAAGACATCTCTAAACTTAAATGGTAACTTTGTGCGCATGTCCATTCCGCATAAATCAGGTTTCGTAAGTATTGTTGGCCGCCCCAATGTTGGCAAGAGCAGTTTAATGAATAAACTGGTGGGCGAAAATCTTTCCATCATTACATCCAAAGCACAAACCACTCGCCATCGCATTATGGGTATTTTAAATGGCGATGATTTTCAAATTGTATATTCCGACACCCCAGGCATACTAGAACCTAAGTATGAATTGCAGGAAGCCATGATGGGCTTTGTAAAAGTTTCGTTGGATGATGCCGACCTTATTCTGCTGATTGTTGAGTTAGGTGAAAAATTTGATGAGGTTTCGTTCGAGTTGTTGAAGAACATTCAAACGCCCATTGTTTTGGTGATCAACAAAATTGATCTCGCCATCGGGTCGCAAGTAAAAGACAAAATTGATTATTGGAAAAACCTGATCCCAGCAAAAGAAATTATTACAGTTTCAGCTAAAGATGGAATCAACATCGACTTGTTACTTGATACCATTAAAAAACATTTACCCGAGCATCCAGCGTATTATCCAAAAGATAATTTAACTGATCGCAGCGAGCGATTTTTTGCTGCTGAGATTATTCGTGAAAAAATCTTCTTGAATTATAGTCAGGAAATTCCGTACAGCTCGGAAGTAGGCATTGATACCTTTAAGGACGAAGAAGACATTCTTCGTATAAGGGCTATTATTTATGTAGAGCGCGATTCGCAAAAAGGAATTCTGATAGGCAAAGGCGGAAGTTCATTAAAAAAAGTAGG
>JBBSBG010000533.1:0-2218 GCA_038251495.1 Cytophagales bacterium | reverse complement strand
GCGCTCAGCAACCTCCACGACATTTTTAGTATTATCATCCCAACCTAATCGAGTCTTTACGGTAACTGGCAAATTGGTAGCCTTCACAATCTCGGCCGTCATTTGCACCATCTTAGGGATGTCTTGCAACAAAGCCGCACCCGCACCGCGGCAAGCAACCGCCTTAACCGGGCAACCATAGTTAATGTCAATCAAATCCGGATTAACTTCGGTAGCAATCTCAGCCGACTGTACCATGTTGCCGATATCACCACCAAATAACTGAATACCGATAGGTCGTTCATATTCAAAAATGTCAAGCTTTTGGCGACTCTTAGCTGCATCTCGAATTAAACCTTCCGAAGAAATAAACTCGGTGTACATCAAATCGGCACCACCTTCTTTGCAAACGGCACGAAAAGGCGGATCACTCACATCCTCCATGGGTGCGAGCAAAAGTGGGAACTCCCCAAGCTGTATTTTACCGATTTGTACCAAATTTGATATTTAAGCTAAAACTCCGTTGTTTGCGGCCACAAAATTAACTCTTTTGCTGAGATGTCTGAACTGACGGGAATTTCCCAACGCCCCGCACTATTTTCCCTTATCTTCATTTTGCTCACAGCTTCAATGGGTTTTATTATTGTTGGGCCTGCCTTGGGATTCTTTTTTGCAATACCATTTTACGAGGGCTCAATGATGGACCTCGTTCAAAAAATCCAAAACCCGCTAGCGCATCCTGAAATTCGGTTGCCTGTGCTAATCATGCAAGGCTGTGCGACACTGATTGGATTAATAATTATTCCTACACTTTATCTGATCGGTATCGAAAAGCAAAATCCAATTACCTGGATGAAATCGAAATCCAACTCCTTATTAATTATACTTCTTGTTGCCGTTTTGGTAATTACCTTTTTTGCACCCAACTCTATTTTTATTGAATGGAACGCAAATTTTGCTTTTCCTGAATTTCTAAAAGAATTTGGTGAATGGGCTCGCGAGCGAGAAAACCTCGCTGAAAAATTCACTAAATTTTTTACAACATTTGATTCTACAGGTGAGTTTTTATTTGGCCTTCTCGTAATCGCGGTGTTACCCGCCATTGGAGAAGAACTGGTTTTCCGTGGCATGCTTCAGCCTGAGCTTTATCGCGCTACCGGAAATCATCATGCAGCGATCTGGATTTCGGCAATAATTTTTAGCGCCTTTCACATGCAGTTCTTTGGTTTTGTGCCCCGTATGTTACTAGGAGCACTGTTTGGATATCTGTATGTATGGTCAGGTAATTTATTCTTGGCGATGTTTGCCCATTTCGTGAATAATGGATTTTCTGTTTTAATGATGTATCTCTACCAAAAAGGAGTAATTACTGTTGATATGGAATCTTCTGACTCCGCACCTTGGTCGGTTGCGTTGATTTTTACAATCGTGTTTGCAGGCCTTCTTTATTACTTCAAAAAATATCACGATTCAACTAACCAATCCTCCAGTTGACCCCACTCAAAAAATTCAGCAATCTGACCCAACGACTCATCACAGCTTTACTGGGTGCAGCGGGGATTGTATTTGGTATTGTATTTAGCGAGTGGACTTACTTTATCATATTTTTTATCATCTGCGTTTTTTCGCTCATTGAATTTTACAAACTCACTGGCCTTGACGGTTTGGTGCCTCAAAAAACGTTCGGCACTCTGTGTGGCATTGCTATTTTTTGTTTGTCCTTTTTTATTGAGCGTGGAGATATTTCCTATCGCTACTACTTTCTGATTTTTCCGACTGTTTCGTGTGTGTACATGATCAAGCTTTACAAAAAGTTTGAGCGAAAACCATTCACTAATATCGCATATACTTTTTTAGGATTGTTTTACGTGGCTATGCCCTTCACACTTTTAAACATTGCTGCTTTTGAAAATCAGGTGTACGACTATCAAATAATTTTTGGATGTCTTTTTATTCTGTGGGCCAGCGACACAGGTGCTTATTTTGCTGGCACCTTGTTTGGAAAACGTAAATTGTTTGAGCGCATCTCTCCAAAAAAATCGTGGGAAGGGTTTATTGGTGGCGCAGCTCTGGCTTTTGCTTTCGCCTACGGACTTCCTTATTTCTTTTCTTCCATCGGCCACGAGCCAACCATCAAATCCTGGCAATGGATGGTTATTGGAGTCATTATAATTATCGGGGGCACCTTTGGCGATTTGGTTGAATCACTCTTAAAACGAAGCATTGAAATCAAAGATTC
>JBBSBG010000532.1:0-2219 GCA_038251495.1 Cytophagales bacterium | reverse complement strand
TCGCGATAAAATGCTATCAATAAGAATGAAGAGATACCCAAAATTTCCCAACCGATAAAAAGAGTTTCAAGATTGCCGCTAATAACGGTTAACGTGTAGCCTAGATAAAAGAAAAGAATTGTACTAAAGAATCGCTTATAACCATGTTCCCGATGCATATAATATCGGCTATAAATTGTCACCAGAAACGTAAGCAGTGCGCCAACAAAAAGGTACACTGCTGTGATTTTGTCAAAATAAAAATCAATAAAAAATGAATAGTCGTTAGTCGTAAATAAAACGATTTCTTTATAATTGATTGTAGGATGGCCTTTGTATAACCAATAAACAAGGAATATCTGTAATCCAAACATGTGGATTCCTACAGAGGTAAAGGCTGTCCATGAAATGAGTGTTTCATCTTTTTTAGGAATAAAAAGCACTGCCAGGAAACCGAGCAGGGGTACGAGAATGAATAATTGAAGTACTAGTTCCATAGTCGCTATTAAGAAATTTCGTAAACAGGTAGGTTATCGACACGACTCTCTAAAACTTTCAACAAATTAGTCACAGCCTCTACGTGGTGGGTGATTGGTTGATACGGCAGAAAGGCTCCATCGCTAAATGTTGATAGCTCCTGTGTTTCGGGATTTATAGCAACGAGATGCACCCATTCATTGATAAACCATTCATACGTTTCGGGTTGATTCTGAATGGCCTTCAAAACTATTGCAGGAAAATGCTCTACAATAATCATCAAACGCACGGGATCGTGCACTTCAATCATTTGACTTGGTAACCCGGGCCTCAAGTCACCATCAATACCATTGGCAACACCAAACAAGCCCATCACATTATGCGGAAGTTTTGTACCTGCGCCTAATTTTTGATTATCTACCCGCGAAAAAAAGTATTCCAGATTAATGCCACCACATACCGGCCCTAATGGTTTCATAATATTTATTAAAGTCTTTCCATCAAGGTCAGTAGTATAGTCGTACGAATTAAGGAATGCCCGTCTATCTAAAAACAAATGCCGTGTCAATGATCTTCGGCCTACAATGCACAGCGCGTTAGTTGCGTGGTTCAATTCCGGACGAGGCTCGAATAACGATACAGAGCGCACCCGAATTCGCTCATGAATGCTTATAGGCGTTAGCGTGGTGTTAATTGATTCAAATCTTCGCGACCGTTCTTTCGCATTAAGATCAAGTGCCTTGCTAAACGTTTCCTCATAACGAGTATGCAGCCTCTTGTTTTCAGGATTTAACAAATCTTCATCGAAAAATAATACTTCATCGCGGGTGGTATCGTGCAAACCGCCAACAAACTGAGTACTTACTGGAATGTCGATACCTGTTGCTTTCAATAATTTACGTACCTCAGCATCATTGGCCATGTGGCAAATCACCCTTGAATTTACCGAGCCAGCCCGACCCGAGCATGCACCACAATCGTAAGCAGAAAAATGTGGATTGTTTACGCTGCTTGAACCATGGCCCACAACGTAAACCAGATTTGAAAAATCCTTCAACAAGCCAATGCCTCGTAATAGGTTTCCAACCCGCTCGGCCATCTCTTGCTTGGTAAAACCAATCTGCAAACCATTCTCGGTATGATCGATGCTT
Source organism: Cytophagales bacterium (assembly GCA_038251495.1). Lineage (GTDB taxonomy): Bacteria > Bacteroidota > Bacteroidia > Cytophagales > Cyclobacteriaceae > ELB16-189. Next base: position 612 of record JBBSBG010000532.1, on the reverse strand, counting down.
TCGTTATCGATTGTTAGTTTCGAAAATTTATCCATGTGCTTGAATGAAGATGCGGTAGCAGGCCCCATGGATGGTTTGAAAATATTTATAAACAATTGCAGAGCCGACCAAAACCCAAGTGTTTGGGTAATCAACCAACCTCGAAAAAGCGAATGAGAGTTTTTCTCAAAATGTGCCACTTTCTCTTGTTTCGAAGTGCCTCCCAATTCTTTGATTAAAAATTTTGGCGTTACCGGTGCCGGACAAAGTTTAGTAAAAAACTTTCCCCGAAAGGGCTGAAAGTAAAACTCAACTGAGAAAAAACCGGGTGTACCAAAGGTGTCGCAAAGGGGATCTTCCTGCTCCAGGTATCTGCGCAGCGAGCACTCGCGATCGTCTATACAAAACATCGCCTGAAAACTCTTTTTACTTTTTGGCGTGTCCGGCTTGGTGTGTTTAAGTCCTGAGAGAACCTCATCATAATAACTCCACTCAAAAGCAGTTTGCCATATAGAAGTCGCTTCGTCTAGCTCAGTAACTAAAACTTCTGAAAAAAGCAGCTCGGGTTTTGATTTAATTACTTCATCAAGGGGCTTCCATGACTTACCAAGTTGACTATCAACTGCATCGATT
>JBBSBG010000531.1:0-2240 GCA_038251495.1 Cytophagales bacterium | reverse complement strand
TTGGGTGTTCATAAGAAAAATTCCAATCAGGGCTTGCCAGAAAATCCATAAAAGGAAACTCCCTTCCTGACCTTCCCAAAAGCAAGAGATCATATATTCACCGGGAAGATGAAGTGAAGAATGACTGTAGGCATAATGATATTCAAAATAGTGTTGATAAATAATTACAAAGAGGCTTACTACCACGCCTATAACCGCTGCACTGTGAACATAAAAAGCCAACCGTGCATTATTTAGCCATTGGTTTTTTAGTTCTGCGGAAGCATTGTTTGCTTTCCAATACGCAAAGGCACTTACTAATGAAGTGACAAAGGAAACTATAACAAAAAGGTGACCCAGGTCACCAATGAAATAATGCATTATAAAAATTTATAAATCTCAACCACAAAAAAACTTTCAACCTCTTTCAACTAGATGCTCGCATTTATTTTTTCCTCCTGATACTTAGAAGGGCATTTGAGTAAAATCTTGTTGGCCACAAATGTATTATTTTGATAGGCACCAATAACGACTACTTTCTCTGAACGGGTAAAATCAGGAGGCATAGGTTCGTTGTAATAAACCGTTTGCTCTTTTTGACTTTCATCCACTAAGATGAATGAGAAAGATAATTTATCGGCACTCTTTTCTAACCCAACAATATTTCCATTAACATCTTTTTTAAGGCCGCCCACTACATGGATTTGAGTTTTGTTGCCGTTTGAAGCCAACTGAAAAGCTTGGTCAAACGATACGTAGCTGCTGGCGTCTCCGGCAGTCGAAATAATAATGCCAATGGCTGCAGCAATAACTATACTTGCAATGATGTGCGACTTCTTCATACTCGTAACTTTTCGGATTCAAAGTTACAGTCAAAAACAGCCACGAGGGTTAAAAAGTTGACATTATTAACGAGACTTTAACTTTTCTTTTCCAGTTTTTTTTCAATTCGGGTGATTTTGCGGTCAAGCATGACCAGGTATCCTATCAAACCCAAAAAAATAACAAGCAGAATTGCCACCACAACATAGATTTTTCCTTCCGAGCGCATGGTATCAGCCATTTCGACAGGCTGGGACTGCGCGATGGAAGCAACGAAACAAAGCAAAAAAGAAAGAAACAGATTAAATTTATTCATTTTCAAGATCGAGTAATTTTTCATTCACATAGCGAGTGCGAATACGCAAGTTTGCAATCCAAAATCCAAGTAAAATCCACCCTACCACAGCGGGATAAAAAACCATTCGCATACGGCTATCAAGGTCATACATGTTAAAGCCTGGATTGCCCCCGTTGCCAGGATGCATAGAACTAGTCATGCGTGGAATAATGAATATCAGTGGAATCATAGCACAAAAAGCAAAAATATTGTACACGGCACTTAATCTTGCGCGCTGATCTTCGTTTTCAATAGATCCGCGTAAAACAAAATATGCCAAGTAAACCAACAGCGAAATTGCGGCTCCATTTTGTTTAGGGTCGCCATGCCAGGGCGAGCCCCAGGTATAGTTGGCCCAGATCATTCCTGTAAAAATTCCGAGTAGACCCAGTGCCAGGCCCGTGTTTGCAAACTCAAGTGCCTTGGTATCGCTATTGAAAGAGGGATTTCTTAAATACTGAATTGAATAAATTGTGGAGGCTAAGAATAAGGCAATCATGCCGAACCACATAGGTACATGAAAATACAAACCGCGAATGGTTTCGTTAACAATGTTCAATCGGGGCACAGAAAAAAGAAACCCACCTACAATGGTGTAGCAAATCAATATTACTGCAAGAATTTTTAGCCAGGCCTTCATGATAAAAAGATACTTTGAAGAGTAAATTACCCTGTGGTTAACTCCGCCAAATATACGGGAACAGCAGATAGGATGCCGCGGTCACCAAACAATTTATTGCGAAGAGCGTTAAGAGGTCGTTGGTACTTATTGATCGATCCAAACCATCAATACAATTTTTGGTGATCTTGACGGTGATCAACAAAATGGAAATTACGATTGGGAAACTTAGCACGGCCATTAGAATATTGCTGTTGTTTGCTTTTGAAGCAATACCTGATAGCAAAGTCAACGAAGCTGAGAATCCAAAAGCACTTAAAGTTATTGCAAGGCAAAAGAGTCCGAGGTCTGCGAGCGGGTTTTTAAGTAACAAAATAAAAAGGCCAAGGCCAGCAAAGGATAAGATCAGCGTAAGCAAAAAATTGTAAATGATTTTTGAGAGGATAATTGTTTCGGGTGAGGCAATGGAAAAATAATAGATGT
>JBBSBG010000530.1:0-2247 GCA_038251495.1 Cytophagales bacterium | reverse complement strand
TTATCCGCTTTTAATGAAACAACCAAAGCAGCCGGGTATTATAAACTTTCTTTGAAAGACAACAAACTCACTAAGCTGTTGATAGCCGATTATCGTTTTGGTGGTGTGGTGAAAGCCAAGCTTGCCAATCAAATTCTTTTTACACGCGAGAGTTTTAGAGAATTTCCGGATGTATGGACAACCGATTTGAATTTTTCAGCACCTAAAAAAATCAGTAATGCCAATCCGCAAATGAAAAATTATTTCTGGGGAACTGTTGAGTTAGTTAATTGGACTTCGCTTGATAATATTCCGTTGCAAGGTTTGCTTTATAAGCCTGAAGGATTTGATCCAACCAAAAAGTATCCCATGATTGTTTACTTCTATGAAAAGGAAAGCGACAAGCTACATGGCCACACACCGCCTACTCCATTGCGTTCAACTATTCATCGTAGCACGTATGTGAGCGATGGTTATTTAGTTTTTGTCCCCGACATCGTTTATAAAATCGGATTCCCGGGTGAGAGTGCAATGAATTGTATTATGCCAGGCGTAACTCAACTAATCTCAAAAGGCTTTGTAGACGAAAAGAATATTGGGATACAAGGGCATAGCTGGGGCGGATATCAAACTGCTTACATGATAACGCGCACCGATTTATTTAAAGCTGCGGAAGCCGGAGCCATTGTGGCCAACATGATCAGCGCGTATGGCGGCATCCGTTGGGAAAGTGGGATGAGTCGCATGTTTCAATATGAGCATTCACAAAGTCGTATTGGCGGTTCGCTTTGGGAAAAGCCGATGCATTACATTGAAAACTCGCCTATCTTCTTTGCGGATAAAATAAAAACTCCTTTGTTGCTGCTGCATAACGATGCTGATGGTGCTGTGCCTTGGTATCAGGGAATTGAAATGTATATGGCTTTGCGCAGACTGAACAAACCTGTGTGGATGTTAAATTACAATGGCGAACCTCATTGGCCGGTGAAGCGCGAGAACCGAATGGATTTTCAAATTCGTATGAAGCAGTTCTTTGATTACTACCTGAAAGGCAAACCAGAACCTCAGTGGATGAAAGAAGGAGTGCCGGCCATTGAAAAAGGAATCACAAAAGGGTATTAAAAGTCTAAGTGTTAAAAAATGAAAAATTATTTTGCATACGCCATCGCAGTTGTTCTTTTGACGGGTTGCACACAAGGCAAAATTACTAATCGTGACATTCGGGCGGCCCAAAAAATAAATGGCCTTTCATTTTCCCGAGAGGAAATAAAAACGATGCGCGCGTACCTAAATGAAAATAAAAAGGGCTACGATTCGATGCGGTCTTTTTCGTTAGACTATTCTGTTACGCCAAGTCTCTATTTTGACCCACGTCCCGATCATTTTCAATTCAAGAAAATTAGTGATTCCTCGAACTGGAATTTTCCAGACAGCGTTTCCCTTCCAAACTCAGAAACAGATATTGCCTTTATGACAGTGGCTCAATTGGGCATGCTGATTAAAAGTAAAAAGATAAGCTCAACTCAACTTACCAAAATTTATTTGGCGCGAATTAAAAAGTTTAAAGACACGCTCTCCGCTGTTGTTACCATTACTGAAGACCTTGCCCTAAAGCAAGCACAAAAAGCCGATGAAGAAATTTCGCAAGGGAATTACCGGGGCCCGTTGCATGGAATCCCTTATGGTATTAAAGATTTATTTGCCGTGCCGGGATACATCACAACTTGGGGTGCAGAGCCTTATCAAAACCAACTATTGGATGAGAAAGCAGAAGTGGTTAGAAAACTCGAGGAAGCCGGGGCCGTGCTGATTGCTAAACTAACCACAGGAGCATTGGCGCGTGGTGATGTTTGGTTTGGCGGCAAAACAAAAAATCCATGGGATCTTTCGCAAGGTGCTAGTGGTTCATCAGCAGGCTCGGCCAGCGCAACGGCAGCCGGGTTAGTTGCCTTTTCCATTGGCACTGAAACATTGGGCTCCATACTTTCTCCTTCTTCGCGCTGCGGAGCCACCGGACTTCGGCCATCGTTTGGCGCAGTTAGTAGAGCCGGAGCCATGACATTATCATGGTCAATGGATAAAGCGGGACCTATATGCAGAAGCGCACAAGATTGCGCAATTGTCTTTAATGTTATCAGAGGCAAAAACCCAATTGACGAAACTGACCGAGCTGTGGTTGATTACTCATTTAGCTTTAATGCACCAACAGATTTAAGCACCTATAAAATCGGATACACAAAAAAATTGTTCGACAAAGACACTACATAT
>JBBSBG010000529.1:0-2249 GCA_038251495.1 Cytophagales bacterium | reverse complement strand
TCATTGGACAAAAAAGATTCGCTTCAGGTAACGAAGGGCGATACTGATCATTACCAATCGGCTGAATGGACCCCGGACGGAAATTATATTGTTGGCTCCCGCGGCACCCGCAATTTAAAGTTGTGGATGTTTCATAAAGATGGAGGCTCCGGTGCACAGTTGATTACAAAGCCCGATCCATTAAAAACAGTTGAACCAGCTTTCGGTGCTGATGGCCGATACATCTGGTTTTCGCAACGTAACAATGCTTGGAATTATAATGCACAACTTCCGCAGTATCAACTTGCCATTTTTGATCGCGAAACCGGAGAGATTGAAAGAGAGACCGCACGTTACGGTTCAGCTTTCACGCCTACACTATCACCTGATGGGAAATGGTTAGTGTTTGGTTCCCGCCACAATGACCAAACCGGATTAACGATTCGCGATTTAAAAACAGGTGATGAAAAATGGCTTGCCTATCCCGTGCAACGCGATGAACAAGAATCCATTGCGCCACTTGGTGTGTTACCCGCTATGTCTTTTACGCCAGATAGTAAGAACGTGATCGCATCATACGGTGGCAAGTTTTATAGTATTCCTGTTACCGGAGGCAATGCCGTAAACATTCCTTTTCAGATGGAAACGGAATTGTTACTTGGCCCGTTGGTTGAATTCAAATATCCTATAAAGGATGATAAGGATATGATTGCTACTCAAATTCGCGATGGTGTTGTCTCTCCTGATGGAAAGCAACTTGCCTTTACGGTATTGAATAAATTGTATTTGATGGATTTGCCATCCGGCACACCAAAAAGAATTACCGCAAATAATTTTACTGAAGCCCAACCAACATGGAGCCCGGATGGATTGCAACTTGCGTGGGTAACGTGGGAAGGAACCGGAGGAAATATTTATAAAATCAATTTCAAGTTGAAAGGCGCCAAACCGGTTAAACTTACTTCAACATTCGCGCTTTATACGGAACCTTGCTGGTCCTTTCAAGGAAATAAGATTGTGTTCATGAAAGGTGCAGCTCACAATTTTTTGGAAGCCGATGGGCCAACCTCATTTGCCAGTCAGCAAGACATTGCCTGGATTAGCGGTGATGGTGGCGCGATAACATTAATTGCAAAGGCTAAAGGAAGAGGCACACCGCACTTCACAAAAACAAGTGACCGCATTTATTTATACAGCGGACAAAAAGGACTGGTTTCCATTCGCTGGGATGGGACCGATGAGAAAGAACATTTGAAAGTTACAGGTATCACAACATTTGGTTCTATTACCGGTGAAAATCATTGTATGCTGATTGAGTCGGCAACAGAGCCACAGAAAACTCCGTCCAACGCTAATCTTATTTACATGGCGCCTGAAGGCGATCAGGCTATGGTAAAAATTAACAACGAGATTTATGTTGTTACTGTGCCGATGACGGGTGGTGAGGTTCCAAAAATTTCCGTTGCCGATGTTGACAAAGCACAATTTCCAGCACGCAAGCTTACTAAGTTAGGTGGCGAATTCCCGACCTGGAGCCGTGATGCAAAAACTGTTTACTTTTCTTTAGGCAACGCCTTCTTCACTTACAATATTCCTGAAGCAAAAACAAAGGAAGAAGAATTGAAAAAGAAAAAAGCCGCTGAGGAGAAAGCTAAAGAAGAAGCCAAGAAAGAGGATGATAAAAAAGAGGTAGACAAAGACAAAGCAGCCGAAAAGAAGGATGATAAAAAAGACGAAGGCTATAAACCTAATGAGGTTCGCATTAAAGTAACAGTGCAAAAAGATATTCCTGTCGCAAAAGTATTGTTACAAAATGCACGCATCATTACTATGAAAGGTGATGAAGTTATTGAACGGGGTGATGTACTCATTGAAAATGCGCGCATCAAGCAAGTAGGTGCTGCCGGTTCTATCTCTGTGGATGGTTCTGTTAAAAAAATAGATTTGAATGGAAAGACCATTATGCCGGGCTTTGTAGATACACACGCCCACATATGGCCTGCTTGGGGCATTCATAAAACACAGGTGTGGGGTTATGCCGCTAACATAGCGTATGGTGTAACCACAACACGCGATCCACAAACTGCAACCACCGATGTGCTTACCTATAGCGACATGGTTGAGACGGGTGAGATAATCGGTCCGAGAATTTACTCTACGGGTCCTGGCGTAGGATACTGGGCATACAATTTAAAAGATGCTGATCAGGCAAAAGATATTTTGAAGCAATACTCTGAATACTACAACACGAAGACAATCAAAATGTATCT
>JBBSBG010000528.1:0-2255 GCA_038251495.1 Cytophagales bacterium | reverse complement strand
TTCGAGGTTCTTTTTTTCTGTTAAATCATTCAACAATACCAGAGATGCCTTTTTGCCATTGTAATCTATTAAATGACCAGTAATTTCCATTTGCATCAATTCGCCATTCTTTTTTAAATGACGCCATACCTGCTTGTGTATGCGGCCGTATGCAGTTTCGTTGGCTGTAGCTGTGTTAATTAACAAGATGTCCTCCTTGGGGCGGATGTCACGGATGCTGAGTTGTAAAAACTCGTCTCTGGTGTAGCCATATTTAATGAGTGTCTCTTCATTACAATCAATGATGTTAAGGGTTTCAAAATCCCAAATAATCATGGGTAAAGGGTTATCTTCAAAAAGCGTTTTATATTTTCTTTCCGATAATGTTAAAGCTTGTTCCACCCGCTTGCGCGAGGTAATATCCTGTGCAGTGCCAAATAACCGAACAATAGCTCCCTGATCATTTTTTTCGCTGTACCCAAATTCTTCAATAATCCGACTCTCTCCATCGGCCGTGGTAATACGATATTCAATATTAAATGGCGCGCCTGTCAGTTGTGATTGCCGGCTGGTTTCAACCACAAATGCACGATCCTCTTTTATAACCAGATTTATAAATGAACCATGTGTTTCAAGAAACGTTTCTTTATTTGCTCCAAATACATCATAAAGTCCCTCTGTCCAGATGAGCTTATCTTCTTTAAAGTCAAAGTTCCAGCTACCCATTTTGGCCATTTTTTGTGCCTCGTGTAGGTAGTATTCACTTTTCAGTACTGCATTTTCCGCATTTTTCCTGTCTGTAATCTCGATGATAGAATTTGAAGACCTTTCCTCTCCATTTACATCTGAAAATATGACCGAGTAAACTTCCAAAGGAAATTTTTCGCCACTTTTTTTAATACCAACAAGCTCGGCTCTTACTTTACCCGTTTCTTGTCTTTCCCTGATTTTTTCGTGTACACGAGCTTGACTGTGATCAATGATTCCTTGCGGCCCAATTTGCCTTAACTCCTCAACGGAATAACCAAATAAATCGCAGGCAGCTTTATTGGCCACTAAGATGGTGCCATCGGGTTTGGTAAGAAAAAAAGCATTCAAAGAATTTTCTACTATGTTGCGATAATTCAGATTGTTCTCGCTATCCCAGTTACTGGAGACTGCCTTGTTTTCAGTTTCTTTAAATGATACAATAATGGATGCAGGCAAATCACTTTCGTTCAATACAGGAGTTATTTCTACATCCGTATAGGTCCCTTCACCCGGAACGCCATCTTCTTTTTTTAATTTCAAATAAAGGCCTTCTAACTTTCCATTTATTCTGTTTTCTATTGTTGCCGAGAATAAAGCAAGAAGATCAGTTATTTTATTAGTTGGCTCATCACTATCAGAATTGCCGAAAATTTCAAAAAAGCCTTTCTTCAAAACATCCGATTCTTCTTTTTGATATGCCTTAAGAAAATTGTCAGTAACACCAATAATACTAAACCGGGGCGAATCGGTCATTACAATTATTCCTGCAAAAGGGGAAGCTTTAAATAGCTGGATATGGCTCGTGTTATTCGTCACCGGCAAAATCACTAAACGCTGCTAATTCAATCAACCGAGTTCTTTTTTCCACTCTGCGATTGGATTTAACGGAGATAGCACCACGGTGCGATCGCTAGGACTATATTCTTCTCCGTTATTTTCCAACACTAAATCCAATGCCAACAGGTCTGACAATTTAATATATCGAGTTAACCCTTCAACTGCATTACAATCAAAACAGTACAAGTAAATTTTATTGAAATATTCAGAATCAAATTGTCCCGAGATACGGATCGGAAATTGATTCTTAAACTCAGTATACTTCCAGGGCGATTGATCCCGAATCGTTGCCGGACTATTCTTGACAACTTTAATAATTAAATTTTTTATTGCACCATCAGCAATCTCAACACTCACCCGCTTCACGTAGTGACTGAGCTGACTAATCTTCAAAGCGAATAGATTTCCCTCGTCCTGGGTAAATTCGAAATTGTAAGACTTCTGTTTTAAAATAAAAGATCCCAGTATCCGCTTGTCCTGAGAAATGAGTGGCAGTGAACTCGTAAAAAGAAGCACTGCAATAAGGAAGCGGAGGATTTTTACCGTAAGTATCGTAATGTATTGTTAAGATCATAATGGTACGAAAGCGAACGAAGAAATACTGAAAGACATGGGTCTAACTCCTACAGAGTTTATTTGAGTATCTTAAATATTTTTTCCTTTCATATTTTTCGTGTAGGAGCTACTAC
>JBBSBG010000527.1:0-2279 GCA_038251495.1 Cytophagales bacterium | reverse complement strand
TCGGCTTATTGCACAGGCAGTGTGTTTACTGCCGATGGGGGATTTACTATTTAATATGACTGCATTATTTTATACTGACAAAGTCAACTCGCTGCTTCCTAAATACAAATCGTTTTTAGAAACAGAAGTTTATCCTGTTGAATTGGAGATTATTTCTAATTTTCGGCAAGCTCTTCCGCAGTTACAAAAACTTCGCGCGAAAGCGAAAGCACAAAAACTGTGGGCTCCACACTTAGCTGAAAAGGATGGTGGTCTTGGACTTTCACTTGTTGAGTTTGCTCAAGTGAGTGAACTGCTAGGAACAACGCCACTTGGGCATTATGTTTTCAATTGCCAGGCGCCTGACATTGGCAATATGGAATTGTTACATCAGTTTGCTTCCTCAGAATTGAAATCAAAGTATCTAAAGCCGTTGATGAATGGTGACATTCGATCTTGCTTTGCCATGACGGAGCCTGAGTTTGCAGGATCGAATCCGGTGAACATGGCGGCTACAGCCGTTCGTGAAAACGATCATTACATTATCAACGGACATAAGTGGTTTACAACAGCAGCCGATGGTGCAGCTTTTACTATTGTTATGGCACTCACAGATCCACAACATTCAAATCCTTATTTGCGCGCAAGTATGATTCTTGTGCCACTGGATACCCCTGGTTATCAGTTGGTGCGCAACATTCCAATCATGGGCGATGTTGGGGGCGATTACTTAAGTCATGGTGAAGTTACGTTTACTGATTGCAAAGTACCGGCTACTAATCTTATTGGTGAGGCTGGAAAAGGTTTTGCTTTAGCACAGGCGCGATTAGGTCCGGGTCGCATTCATCATTGCATGCGCTGGATTGGAATTTGTGAACGCGCTTTTGATTTAATGTGCAAGCGGGCTGTTGCTCGTAAAATAAGTAGCGAAAAGGTTTTGGCCGATCAACAAATGATTCAGTTCTGGATTGCTGAAAGTCGCGCAGAAATAAATGCCGCTCGCTTGATGGTGTTACACACGGCCGATGCTATGGAAAAAGAAGGCGCTAAAGCAGTGAAAGATGAAATTTCAACAATTAAGTTTTTTGTTGCTGATGTTTTAATGAAAGTACTTGATCGCGCCATCCAAGTGCATGGTGCTTTAGGAATCACCGATGACACGTTGCTATCCTTCTGGTATCGACATGAACGTGGCGCTCGCATTTATGATGGCCCCGATGAAGTACATAAATCTTCGCTTGCAAAATCAATTCTGAAAAAATACACAGCTAACTTATGATTGATCAACCTTCCTCAGTTCGTCAAGGCGAAGAACTTGATCAAGTAAAACTGCAAACCTATCTACGCGGAATGCTTCCCGGATTTGATGAAGATATCTCAATTCAACAATTTCCAAGCGGGTATTCTAATCTCACTTATTTTATTCAGGCTGGTGAGCAGCAATATGTTTTGCGCAGACCACCCATTGGCGCCAATATAAAATCAGCACATGATATGGAGCGCGAGTTTCATGTCTTAACTAAACTTAAGGCGGCAGGTTATTCAAAAGTGCCGGAGGCAGTTCATCTCTGCGAAGATATAACTGTAATGGGCTGCAAATTCTATTTGATGAAGCGCGTGCCTGGGGTTATTTTAAGAAACCGGCTACCCAAAGATGTTTCAATCTCCGAAGATTCGTTTCGTTTGCTTTCTAAGTCAGCTATCGATCAATTAGTTTATCTGCACAAAATAGATTTAGACAAAACTGGACTTAACACCTTAGGTAAACCAGATGGTTATGTTGCGCGACAAGTTGAAGGCTGGACAAAACGCTATACAAATTCTCAAACAGATGATATTGCATCTATGAATGAAGTAGCAGAGTGGATGCAGCACAATCAACCAGCCAACTCACGCGCAGCTTTTATTCACAATGATTTTAAATATGATAACCTGGTGTTGAATCCAGAAAATCTAACCGAGATAAAAGGGGTGTTGGATTGGGAGATGGCAACCGTGGGCGATCCGCTGATGGATTTAGGAACAACGTTAGCGTACTGGGCCGAAGCGAAAGACCCAGATTCCTTAAAGCCTTTTAACTTAACGTGGATGGCTGGAAATTTTACCAGGAGTGAAGTAGTAGAGTACTACCAACAAAAATCTGGCGAACAAATTAATGACATCGTTTTCTATTACGCATTTGGCGCTTTTAAAGTAGGCGTAATTTGTCAGCAGATTTATCATCGGTACAAGCTTGGGGTAACAAAAGATCCGCGGTTTGCTTCGTTGATTCATGTAATAAAAGCATGCGGAGAAAATGC
>JBBSBG010000526.1:0-2280 GCA_038251495.1 Cytophagales bacterium | reverse complement strand
GGGCTAGTTTTTTTTGCCGCTCTAATAAGTAATTCTTCATAATCCTTTTGCGGAACTACTACAAATTTCTTTTTATCAATTGTGAGTGTGTTCATAAAAATGAGCTTTAAATACTACATAGCGCGCTTATAAAGTTAAGAAATTAAGTTAACGTGAACCGTACTTAGTCAATCCAAATTGAAGCTAAATACGGGTAGGCCGAAAAAGGGTACGGACTTGCTCTTAATCTTTTCTTTTCATCAGAGCTGGTTTCGAAGAGTGATCGGTAAAACAACTTATTTGCGTTTCACAATTTTCAATTTATCGATTGCATTTTGGTTTTGTGGATCAAGCTTTAGTGACTGATTGAAATTGATAATAGCGAGCTGATCGTTTCCTACCTCCAGATACCCTTCCGCCAAACTATCAAAAGCATTTGCTGAGTTTGGGAAAAGCTGAGTCGCGAGAGAAAGGATACTTATACCTTCCTGAAATTTCTTCTTAAACACCAATTGGAGACCTAGATTGTTTAGTTTCCATTCCTGAAGTTTAAAGTCAGGGTTTTGATCCTTAATCTGATTATTCAAAGATTCCAGGTCTTTGTAGCCTTGCTTCATTGCTGACTCATTAAAATCCTCGAAAGTTGTTTTTCGCTTCTGTGACTTCTTTCGATCAATTGTTATCACATCCGACTTTACTCCATTTTTGCCCGGCTCTACTTTCATAAATTGTAGAGATTCGTTATTGTCTTTTAAATAAACATTTAGAAAATTAAGCGCATATTGGTTAACCCAACCATAAGACATAATTATCTCACTGTCATTTTTGTCTTGCCTTAAATCCCTTTCTTGAAAGAGAACACCCATTGAACTAAAATATGAATGAGTGAGATCATTAAACTTTAGGTAGTAGGCATCACTGAATTTCAATGAATCATAAAACCAAAACTGATTATTCAAAGTCATATCGATTTTATCCGCCTTGATTACTTCCATAGGAATATCTTTTTGCGACATGAAGATGAAGGGAACATCAACCTTTGAAAGATCGGCAAATGGTGATGTCAATAATTTACCTAATTGATACTTGACACTGCCATCCAAACAAACAATCGCTTTTACTTTTTCATTTTTCATCTGAGCAAGCACATTGGAGATTCCACCAAAACTAAATCCAGCAACAGCTAATTTATTTATATCAACAAACGGGACACTGCTTGCTTCGCCAATCAAAAATTCTATATCTCGAGCTTGGGTTTCTATATCTTTTGTAGTGCCCCCTGAAAGAAATCTATTTTCAGTACCTCGACTGGGACTTGAAATAACCACATACCCGTGGCTTGCCAAAAATTCGCACAACACAAAGTTTTCGGTAGACGAGGCTTGATAACTGGGTGCATAAATAACGACTGGAAATTTCACCTTCATTACCGGTGCCTTGAACCATGCTTTGGTTTCTAATGTCATCCGGTTTCTGTTGTGCTCAGAATCCGAATAAAACCAACTCAAGATTCTTTTATTGGGCATGCTCTCCCACTCTTCTTCTTGCTTTAGAATGACCATGTAATCTTCAACCTTCATTCTTTTGCCCTTACCGGCTTCATTGGTTGGATACCAAATGCTGATGGACATCGGGCGAGAGTGAATTACATTATCCCAGTCATATATTCTGGAGTAGGTTCTTGTATCATCATTCTTAGTATAGTTATTAAAACCTACTTGATACTTCCCGTAATTTAAATTGGCATCACTCCAAAAGGTTTGTGCGTTGGTTAGATATGAAATATGAATCAATAAAAGAATGATAATCTTATTCATAGCTGAAGCTTTGAACTATGACAACTGTTAAACGAGTTACCCCTAACGAGGAGTCAACTACTTCAACACCCCCAACTCCTTCCCAACTTCTGAAAATGCCTGAATAGCTTTATCTAAATGATGCTGTTCGTGTGCAGCAGAAATTTGCACACGGATTCGGGCTTTGCCCTTAGCCACCACCGGAAAGAAAAATCCAATTACATAAATTCCTTTTTCTAATAATCGTTCGGCAAATTTTTGTGCTAGCGGAGCTTCATACAACATAATGGGCACAATGGGATGAATGCCCGGCTTAATATCAAATCCGGCAGCCGTCATTTTATCACGGAAGTATTTCGTGCTTTTCTCTAGCTGGTCGCGCAACGCAGTTGTTTCCGATAGCATGTTAAACACTTCAATGGAGGCACCCGTTATGGAAGGTGCCAGTGTATTGGAAAACAAATAAGGTCTTGACCGTTGCCTTAGCATTTCAATAATTTCCTTC
>JBBSBG010000525.1:0-2281 GCA_038251495.1 Cytophagales bacterium | reverse complement strand
TCAAAACCCGCCATGTTAGTCACCTGCGGATTGCCCTGTGAACTCCCCAAAAAGGGTAAAAGAAGCAGTAAGAATGACGTAAGTTTTGAGCCCATAACTGTTTAGGAAATAGAAACTTACGACATTTGATTAAATATTCACGTAAAGTAAAAATTATTTTTGTTTTACCAATTAAAACAGGGCTATCGAAATCAGATTTGCTCGCCTGCCCATAGCCCGGCATAGATAGCGCTCACACAAATTAAAAGGCTGAGCATCACGTAAATAATTGCTATCAGGCTAAAACCACCCTGTAGAACAGTTAGGGTTTCGTGACTAAAAGTTGAGAAGGTGCTGAAGCCTCCACAGAAACCAACCGTCCAGAATAAACGGGCGTTAGGTGAGAACAATTGCCGGTGATCGGCTAGCCCAACAATTAAGCCGAGGGCAAGACATGCGAGAATATTGACCGTAAAGGTTCCAAAAGGAAATGGTTGGCTATGAAGCGAGTTTACCCACTTGCCAAGTGCAAACCGAATTACACTCCCAAGGCCACCGCCCAGAAAAACAACAAGTAGAGATTGCATGATTATTAAGTTATAGGTGAGAGCGGGTTTTCAAGAACGCTGCGCTCGGTTTGCGAAAGATTAAGATCGGTTGTTATTGAAAATACCGTTGGCCGGAATAAAAAAAAGATGGCGATAACAATTCCTGTAAAGAGAAGAAAGGTATTATCATTTGCAATGAGGGCAGCAACACACCCTAATAATCCGGGAAGTTCAAAGCATGCAGAACGAATCAGCAAAGCAGTTTGATATCGAAAAAGCTTTTGCTTTAAGCTTAACGTTGAATCGAGTGCCCCAAGTAATTGTTTAAAAACAAAGTATCCGCTACCAAGACCAACGGGTAATGTTGCCATCAAGGCATAGCGCATAATCAAACTAAAATCTGCGTCCACTTCAGCAGAGATACCGCCCGAGTAGTTTAGAAATAAAACAACCAGACTAAAGGATAGCATTACCATTACTATGGAGAAGTAGATGATGTTTAGACTTGTTAACAAACTTTTTGAAGTAGATTCCGCTGCCATGGCAAATGAGTTTTGATTTCAATTTACAAGGTTCAACCCTTATTGAGTCATCATTTTTTGCATAATCTCAAAGGTTTCTTTTTTAATGCCAGCAACGCCATTTGATAAGCTTGAGGTGGGGATTTCTGGGCCGACTATAATTTTAATCTTACCAGGCCTTAACCGGATTGTGCCGGGTGACATCAACTTACCAGCCCCAATTACAACCATAGGTAATAGCGGTTGTTCTGTATCAATGGCTATTCTAAAGGCACCATCTTTAAAGGGTTGCATCAATTCTTTCGATCGGTTTTGTGTTCCCTCCGGAAAAATGAGAATGTTGATTCCCATATTCAATATTTCTTTTAAGTGATCCAGACTTTTCTTACGGCTCTCATTGCTGGTGCGATCAACCACTACACATGTTGCGCGGGTTATCCAACCAAACACTGGAATTTTTAACAGTTCTTTTTTTGCTAAAGGTCTAAACTGACCCCGGATTGTCATGGCAATGCCGGGTAAATCCAAAAAGGAAGTATGATTGCTTACGCAGATGTAAGCTTTGCCCTTTACAATGTTTTCGCGACCAATTATTTCATACCGGATAAACGTGAGTTTACTAAATACCCACGACCATGCTTTCATAAAAAAGTACGTAACAGAAACAGCATGCTCGCCAAAGAAAGCTGGCAGAATTATGCCGGGTAAAAACAAAAGCATAAATACTGAGAATACCAGAAAGACCCAGATTTTATATAGAATTGAAAATATGTTAATGATCATATTCACTTGTACAAAGTTGTTATAAAAAAATTCCCGAAAGGTGCGAATCTTTCGGGAATTTCAAGAACTGAACTTGATGAATGGTGTTACGAGAAATAATTTGTCACCCCAGGTATCGCCACAGGGTAATTTCCATCAGCCCCCGGTAACAAAGGAGGTAGTGCATTGAAGTCAAACTTCGTTGGCATAATGCTCATGCCTGAGTTCAACGCTTTATCAAATTCAACTACTTGCCCGGTATAAGTTGCTAATCTCCCAAGAATAGAAGTCATCGTACTTTTAGCGCCCCTTTCTGTATCATCAAATTTGTATTCCTTTTTTGCAATCGCTGCAAACAACTCATCATGTTCAGTTTGGTACGGATTATTTTCTTTGGTGCGATCGAATTGATAAAGCACTTTTCCTTTGCGATCGACAATGTTTGCCGCACCCGCATAAATACTTCCTTTC
>JBBSBG010000524.1:0-2292 GCA_038251495.1 Cytophagales bacterium | reverse complement strand
AGGATTGCCATTAACATACAGTCGGCTTTCATCTTCCGGCATAGTTAAACTCTCAACTTCAATTTTATAACTGGGATCAATCGCAAGTACATTCTCCCTTGTTTCCCAAAGCACTTCATCCAGCCGCACTTTGGACATAGTAAATGAATCCGATTCGCGCGTGAGCCTGGCAAGATCCAACAAACTATTTGAAAGGTGATTTAGACTTTTTATATCCTCTAATACCGATTCAATGGTTTCGCGATATTCCTCTTTTTCACGTTCATTCAATAATGTGACTTCTAATTGTGAGGTAATATTGGTTAATGGATTTTTTAGTTCGTGCGAAACATTTGACACAAATAGTTTTTGAAGCTGAAACGCATTTTCAATTCGGGCAAGCAGGCCATTAAAAATCAGAATCAATTTTCCCATCTCATCCAGGTGCGGACTTTCCTCCAATCGTTGCGCGAGATTTTGAGGCGAAATGTTTTGTACATCGGTGATAATTCTTTTTATCGGTTTCAAAGCACGACCTGAATAAATCCAACCTGAAAATGAAACGATTGCAATCAAAATAATAAACAGCGCAATCAAAAGCCTCCGTAAATCGACAAGCCTGTTAAATCCATTTACATCCTCTGCGGAAGCAATAATCACATACTCCTTTCCGCGATCGTTAAAGGGAATACCTGTTATTGTGTATTCATTGTGCTTTAATTTCTTTTCTCCCTCTGCAATTACTTCTTGAAAAAGTTGTTCGTTGATTCCTAATTTCAATGTATCGCCACTAAAGTAAATTTCCTTTCCCTCCTGATCATATACCCGAATACTTTCACGATAAAGATTATCGCGCTTGGCGCGATCTATAATTTTCAAAAGCGTAGTATCCACCTGCACTACCTTAATCAATAAAATAGCCGAGGTAATAGCTTTCTCTCGTAACCGCCTGGAGAAGTCTTGTTCGGTAAATTGGACAGTAAAAAAATAGATAGCAAAAAAAGAAATGAGTACGATCGTGCTCACCAACACCGTAAATTGCAAGGTTAAGCGGGTTCTTATTTGCACGTTTACGCTTCTTTTAAAATATAGCCCATGCCAAACTGGGTGTGTATTAATTTACTACCAAAGTCTTTATCAATTTTCTTACGCAAATAGTTTACATATACCTCTACCATATTGGTACCCGTATCAAAATCTACTTTCCATACATGTTTGGAAAGTTCGGCTCGTGGAATGACACGATCCTGATTACGCAAAAAGTATTCGAGCAAAGAAAATTCCTTTGAGGTTAAATCAATTTTTTTCCCAGCCCGGATTACACTTTTGCGATTTATATCTAATACCAAATCAGCAATGCGCAACTGATTGTCATTTACCTGCTTTGATTGCCGTTTGGTGAGGGATCGGATTCGAGCCAACAGCTCTTTAAATTCAAAAGGCTTTGATAAATAATCATCAGCCCCACTATCCAAGCCCTCCACAACATCATCTGTTTGAGCCAGCGCAGTGAGCATGAGTATTGGCGTTTCTATTTTAGCTTCGCGCAATTCTCGGCACAGATCCCGACCGTTCAATTCAGGCAAGATTACATCGGTGATGATTATACTGTATTGATTTCGAAAAGCCAGATTTCGACCTGATATCCCGTCTTCTGCAGTATCCACCACATAGTCATTCTCTTCCAGTCCCTTCTTTATGTACTGAATCGTTTTGCGTTCGTCTTCTATTAGTAAAATCTTCATTCGCTAAAATTACTGGCATCCACACTAAGCTACATTAGAATTTTATTAAAACTCAATTAAGGGCATCTCTAAAAAATCCGCTTACCCTTCTCTTTTGGAGAAGGGGCAGGGGTTGAGGTAATGAGAGCAAGGGTTTTTAGAGATGCCCTTAAAAAAGAAAGCAGACCATTTAAATCTGCTTTCCTCAAACGATTTCACTTCTATTTAAGCGACAGCTTTTGCCACAGCCTTCTTCCCGGTTTCAGGCTCTCGCTCCAAATCCAATACTACCGGAGCAGCAATAAATATTGAAGAGAATGTACCTACACCAATACCGATCAATAACGCAAACGAAAATCCACGTAAAACCTCGCCTCCAAAAATGAGTAGGATAACTACTACAATTAATGTTGTGCCCGAAGTAATCAGAGTTCGGCCCAATGTACTGTTGATGGCATCATTAAAAACCTTAGCTCGATCATGATTTGCTCCAAACCCAACGTATTCACGAATCCGATCGAAAATAATTACCGTATCGTTAATAGAATATCCAATTACGGTTAACACTGCCGCAACAAATACCTGGTCT
>JBBSBG010000523.1:0-2300 GCA_038251495.1 Cytophagales bacterium | reverse complement strand
TACTTTATCAAAATCAATCTCACCTGTTTCTTGTTCAACACCGTAAAAAGAAGGTTGATATAATTTGCCCGAAAAGTTAACCGGAGACCCATGAGTTAAGTGGCCACCATGTGAAAGATCGAAACCAAGAATTTTATCGCCCGGTTTAAGACATGCTAACATAACAGCTGCATTAGCCTGCGCACCCGAATGAGGTTGAACATTTGCCCATTCTGCACCAAATAGCTCCTTTACTCTATCAATCGCCAATTGCTCCACTTCATCCACCACTTCGCAGCCGCCATAGTATCGTTTGCCAGGCAAGCCCTCAGCGTATTTGTTGGTTAACACAGAACCTTGCGCCTTCATTACTTGTGGTGACGCAAAGTTTTCGGAAGCTATTAACTCGATGCCATGCTCTTGTCTTTGCTTCTCTTTTTCAATCAAATCAAATACAACTTTATCGCGTTTCATATGGGTGTGTGGGGTTTGCTATTTCAGGGGGCAAAAATAGATAGATTATCACTAAGAAGAACAGTTTAGTTTAGAAATGGCATCAATCTGTCACTAATTTGCGTACTAATATTCTAACAAGTTTCATTCTTTATATAATCGCTGAACGGTCATGAAAAAAATCCTGTTTCTAATTGTCCTAACAACGGCCTCATTCTTCTGCCAAGCTCAAAAAACCTATATCACCTCAGATGGTGAACTGATCCTTGGGTTTGCCAGTATTAACCAAAATGGAAGCTCAGAGCAGAGCATTCCCCGATTTAGCATCTTTTTTCATGGCCAGTCGTTGGTACACTTTGATAAAACTGAAAATTTTGGAATTTTTTCGGGCTTGGGTATTCGAAATGTGGGGTTTATCTATGACCAAGATGCCAGCATCCGAAAGAAATTCAGAACCTACAATGTGGGTGTGCCGATAGGTGTAAAGTTTGGCGATATGAATGGCCTTTACCTTTTTGGAGGCTATGAATTAGAATTGCCCATCAACTACAAGGAAAAGACTTTTATCAATGAAGCGAAAGAAAAGAAATTCAATGTTTGGTTTAGCAAACGCGTGCCTTCAATTTACAATACGCTTTTTGTAGGCGTTCGGTTTCCGCGTGGCATTAGTCTAAAGTTTAAATATTATTTAACTCCCTTCTTCAATAAAGATTATACCGAAGTACAAAATGGTAATACGGTGAAGCCTTTTGAAAACTTAGATGTAAATACATTTCACATCGCATTGAGCACCCTGATTTCGACAGGGAAAAAAGTTACGTGGGGAAAGCGCGAACAGTAGTTTACTGCATTAGTTCCCGTAAGGATTTTTGAACCTTCGGGTCAATGACAAGAACATTGGTTCTTGTTTTCAAGTCGAGCGAGTTTCCTATTTCGGAACCAAGTGTTTTAACCGCGCCCACCCGCCCTAATTCAGTAAGTCCGGTAATTTCTTGCAATGCCCTATTTAACAAACGCTCACGCGCATCGCCCAATGGATAGAGAAGAAAGCCATTATCTTCAAGAAATATTTGCGGATTGAAGCCTTCGCCATAATCGGACTGCATCAAACTGTTAAATGATCTGGTAACGATGGGCTGCATGCCCCATAAATTATTTACATCATCATCCTCGTTCAGTGTAATGGAGCCTACATTTTTTCCTACGGTTTTATTTCCAATTAAAAACACATCCATGTGTGGACGCAATCCGTTGATGAGCAACTCACTTGCCGAGGCTGTGCGAGTGCCGGTAAGAATATAGACCCTGTTTTCACGCAAAAGATTCCCAACATTTTCATTCTTTGTTAAGAATTCAACTGAAAGAAAGTCATCTCCCAAATTCGGATCTTTTTTAATTTCGATTGTTACTTTTTCATTGTACTCGCGAATTGCAAAGACCTTCGAATCATTTACCTCCTTGCCAATTAAACTGGCTAAGTTGGTTGTTGCAGTTTCGGCACCGCCACTATTAAATCTTAGATCAATAATTAAATCGGTAATGTTTACCGATTGAAACTCAGCAAAAATCTGATCCATTTCGGTATTGTATTGCGTGCTGCTTTGCGATGCACCGGTTGCAAAAAAATTATACATGTAATACCCAATCTTACGATCATCATAGTTGAAAATCTTGTGCAAAAAGTTTGGATTTTCAGTGTACTCATTCGTTGCTAAGTTTTTTGTCTGCTCAGTCCCAAACGCCTGATTAAGTAAGTCATAAGGCTTATAAGTAATTGAATGGTTTTCGCTAATAGCCTTTAGTAACGTTTGATAATTAGAAAGTGTAAGTTGTTCGCTATTGATTCCTGTAATTAAGTCACCCCGCTG
>JBBSBG010000522.1:0-2309 GCA_038251495.1 Cytophagales bacterium | reverse complement strand
TTATTTCTACCCTTGCGGGACATCTGTATATATGGCGTGTTCTGTTTTCCTGGTTTTATTTTAGGAATTGGCTACCTAATCTACTCCTATTTCAGCTCCAGAAAATCAAACGATGGCATCAATCACGATGCGCACCTTTATGGCGCCCTATTCGGAATTATATATTGTATTGTTTTCTTTCCCGATTCCATCCGCATTTTTATAGAGCAAATGGGCGAATGGAAAATACCTTTTTTTTAACTCCAGTCGCGCTTCTTCAAAGCCACTGAGCTCAAGCGGTCATTGACGAACGTTTAAAGTGCAGGCAATGCTTTCGTTTCAAAAAGCACTTTTGCATGCGGTAATCAAAATTAATTGCTCTACATCAAACTACCGCTCAGATAAATTTACTGAGACTCATTTCCATTCAGAAAATCTCCATCAACAATAAGAAGTTTAACTCCATTCTTCGATGTTGACCGATGTGAACTCATGTTATCTGAAACTACGAAGGTCATTCCTTTTGTCAACAGCACATCGTTTTTACCTTCTAGTTCTGAAATAAATTCACCTTCAAGGCAATGAACAATATGACCTTTTTGGCACCAATGATCTGCCATGTAACCGGGCGAATATTCAACCAACCGAATACGAAGCCCACCCAACTGAAGGGTTTGCCAAAAAGAGGTTCCCGTTTCACCAATATGTTCTTCCGTAGGAATAATTTGCCAATCGACAGTTTGAAAATTAACTGGATTCATCATTCTATTAGTTAATAGTGTTAACAAACTATTCGAATACTTTATTAGATAAAAAGGCTAACACTCTACAGGTCAGTTTTATTCAACACTAATAGGCGGACCAACCACCGTCATTCCGTTGTCTTCAAAGATTTTCGCCATCTCCTTATCTGTTGGCGGAGAT
Source organism: Cytophagales bacterium (assembly GCA_038251495.1). GTDB lineage: Bacteria > Bacteroidota > Bacteroidia > Cytophagales > Cyclobacteriaceae > ELB16-189. The sequence continues at coordinate 1,406 of JBBSBG010000522.1, read as the reverse complement.
TTCAATTTCGAAACTGTTACAAAAAAATCTTCTAATTGTCCAGCAGGCTGAAGGGTAACTATCATTTTTCCTCGCTCACTTACCTGTACCCATGAATGGGGAGTTTTTCTTGGAAGAAAAATACTGTCACCAACGGTAAGTTTATGTCTAATACCACCAACCACAAAATCGTAAGCACCCTCGGTTACAAAAAAAATTTCATCTTGCGAATGATGCACATGCATGGGAGTTCCGTGTTTAGGCGAAAGTCCTGTTTGCTCAAAGACGGCTATATCACCGTTTGTATCCCTACCCGATACCTTAACATCAAGGATGTTAACATTAACACCCATTAATTGAATATGCCCATGGATTCTTCCTTGGCCTGCATTGATCTTAAAGCCCTTATCATCTCGTTGAATTGCCTCTGCCTGACTAAGATTAATGGATAAGGGGATTGCTGCCATAGCAGTGGTTACAAATTTTCTTCTTTTCATAGTAGTCTTTTAAGTATTGAAATGCTTATCGAATTTTACGGTTCATTCACCTATTGGAAACAAACTCTTATCAATACCCGGTATCACCTGTAAAGCATTTTGATAATATACTTTTCGTAACACAGAGTCTGGTAAGTCTAACCCATACATCTTCCAATGTGCATGGCGTTTGCGGTAATAATCGAAATATTCATCCCCAGTTTCTAAAACACGGAAGTACGTATAGTATTCCTGCATCTTATAAGTGTCTTTGCCAAACATAATCCGATCCTGATATTTGATTAAGAAACTTCGAGCGGCCTTTGGTTGTCGCCCAAGTTCGGCCAGCACTGCACCTAGCTCGGTATATACATTAGGCAGTTCATCAAAAAGTTTTCCCAATCGCTCCAGATCATTGCCAAACCACCCAAGGTGTGCATTGATGAATTTTGTTTCCGGGTGTTTGCGAAACACATGATGTTGCTCACTCATCACTTGCTCGAAGGGTGGTACTTTTGCAGGATCGCGGTAACGACTTGGCTCTTGTTTCAATTCAAGCCAACGCTCGTTATGTTTGTCTTTAGGATTCCAGAATGAACTTGGTTCGCCCGAGTGAATGAGTACCGGAATGCCAAGGGCACCGCACTTTGCCCAAATGGGATCGAGCCGTTGATCATCAATGGCAATTCGATTTCCCTCGTTGTCTTTATCAGTAAGGCCAAGTCCTTTGTACACTTTCAAACCGCGCACACCTTGCTTCACCGCTTCATCCATCATTGCCAGCGTTTCATTAGGCCAACCTGCGTCATCCAGATTTTCGAAATTTATATTTAAGAAAAGAATAAACCGGTTTGGATAATTTTTATTTACGTTGTCCAACGACCACTCCAAATACTTTCCGCGAAAGCCACTGAGATTCACCATCACACCCATGTTTAGAGAATCCATTTC
>JBBSBG010000521.1:0-2319 GCA_038251495.1 Cytophagales bacterium | reverse complement strand
CATAATGAAATAAACAAACACGCCTGATTGAGAGGTGTCATTCACAGCGAAGAAATAGGTCATGCCACTAATCAGCAGCAAAAACGTAAGACTGGAAGCGAGGCTTCTGTTGTTTCTGTTTAACCATATCGTAATACAAGAGACAATGGCAACCATTGTATAAGCCGGCACAAGAATATAAATACGCTGTAGCGAATCAAAAATTATATAAACCAAAACCACTAAAAAACACAACAGACTTAATTGCCCGCGCAAAAGCGCAATCTTAACGTGAGCCTTTGCGATAGGCCCCGATTTTCCAATGAGCAACCTTTTTAACAACCTTTTATGTTTTGATTCTATATAAAGATAGCAGTAAAAACTTAGAAGGTAAACAAGGCTTCCTCGGCTCAACCCGGCAAATGAACAGAAAAAATGGATCCCAGACCGGGTTCGGATTTTACTTGAATACTACCATTAAGTTTCGCTAAAGTTTCTTGAACAATGTAAAGCCCTAAGCCGCTTCCTTGCGACCTTTCTGAAGCGCGATAAAACATTTCAAAAATTTTGCTTTTGTGTTCCTCTGCAATGCCAAGTCCATTGTCTTCGATGTCAATGCGAATAACGGAATTTTCTGAACTTGCTTTTATCGAAACTTCGGAGTTTTCTTTATCAGGATCGTGATACTTAAATGCATTACCGATCAGATTGTGCATAACAACCTTAAATCGCGCCAAATCTGTTACAAGAGCAAAGGTAGGATCGATATCTATGCTAACATAAATTCTATCCATACCCGCCCCAAATTTGAGATCTTCGATAACTTCCTTAACTATTGGCATCAAAACAACTTTTTCATTTCTCACCTCTTGCCTCGCATTGCGCGAAAAATCAATGATCTCGTGTATGAAGCCGTCCATGTTATCTACTCGCTGCTTCATAAGGTCAAGACATTGTTTAATGTCAGCTGGGTCATTAGTTTTTTGACTAATCTCAATCAAACCTAATAGCGAACGCAATGGCGCACGTAAATCGTGAGACGCACTATATACAAATCGATCGAGCTCTTTATTGGTTTTTGCTAGCAAGTCATTCTTTTGTAGAATTTCTCTCTCAGTAACATGATTGACATCAATTAGAAAATGCAGCAATAAAATTCCCGTTATGATGGCTATTATAAAATTGGTAGCAAAACTTATCTGCACATAGTCTTCCGTAAATATGCGTTTAGGTAAAATGGCGAAATTCCCCCAATAGGCTAAAAAAAACAATAGTGTTGATAATGCGGCAAAGCAAATTGCTAGCAAGCGATCTTTATGTCCAAACAATGCAAGGCTCGTTATGCCTGCCATAAGAAAAAACATGTAAACTCCGGTGCGATATGTGTCATTTGAGGCAAAAAGAAAAACAATGCCATTAATAAGTGTTAAGAAAAGAATATTTGCCAGCTTGAATTGTCCTCTACGATTAATAATCAGAGTAATAATGCCAGTAAGGATCGCTGCAATGTAATAGTGATCGTTACCCTGAATATTATTATACCGGTCAACAAAAATGTACGTAATGCCAACCAACACGGAAACCACAATAAGGTGCCCGCGCAAAATGGCATTTTTATAGTCTACCCACGAGTTGATGTAGGTACTCTTTCCAATAATTAGGTTCCTGAATTTTCTCTTGAGCATGATTAATAGTAAACATAATGATGCGTAAAATAAAATTATTTCTGCTGACGACCACCCGCCAATTCATTAATAACCTTACATACCTGCAGATTACCTCAAATTCGAGGACAGAGCAGTTTATTCCATAGCCCGCTTTAGAAAGTTATTCAGAGGCATAAGTGTTTTGCAGGCTTCCGCAGCCTTCTTAACAAAGTCTTTTTGAATAACCTCAGCATCTGTAAAATTGCGCGTTACTATATAACTTTTGTGGCGCAACAAGTCTATTTGCGGATGATCTTTTGCATATCCCCTTGGGGCTGTTTTCAGTTTATCAAAATCGCCTAACGTGGGAAATAACTTCTTGAATTTTTTCTCATTCAGAATTTTCTGAAAATCTTTAGTGTGGTAATCAATCTCCTGCCTGATCTTCGCCAAGTATTCATTGTCGGGCATATAAATTCCGCCAGCAACAAAGCTTTTGCCCGGCTCAATGTGAATATAATAACCCGGCTCTTGTTCCATTTTACCATGAGCCGACATACCTGCTCCCATATTTACTTTATACGGCCGTTTATCTTTACTAAACCGAACATCGCGATATATGCGAAATCCCAATTTTCTTGGATTAAGCCCCCCAAGGCTTTCATCAAACTTTACTAATTCTTTATGGAATGAT
>JBBSBG010000520.1:0-2333 GCA_038251495.1 Cytophagales bacterium | reverse complement strand
TTTGCCGTGCACAACATTCAATCCTTTTAGTAAGTCTTCATTTTCTTTACAGGCTTGCTTCCAACCCAAATTGGCTAGCTTAAGCGCGTAAGGAAGCGTTGCGTTTGTGAGCGCAAGAGTAGAAGTATACGGCACTGCCCCTGGCATATTAGCTACACAATAATGAACAATGTCGTCAATAATGTAAGTGGGATCTTCGTGTGTTGTTGGTTTACAAGTTTCAATACAACCACCTTGATCAACGGCTACGTCAACTAACACAGTACCCGGTCTCATGGTTTTAAGCATGTCGCGCGTGATCAGTTTGGGAGCTTTAGCACCTGGAATCAAAACACCGCCTATAATCAAATCGTGAGTCTTAACAAGTTCGCGCAGCACGTAATCGTTGGATGCCATGGTGTGAACATTTTTAGGCATAACATCATCTAAATATCTTAAGCGATTAAGATTCACATCGGTGATAATTACATCGGCACCCATGCCAGCAGCAATCTTAGCTGCATTGCTTCCAACAACACCGCCTCCTAAAATCAAAACTTTTGCCGGCATTACACCAGGCACTCCTCCTAATAAAATTCCACGACCCTTCAATGGCTTCTCTAAATACTTAGCGCCTTCTTGTATAGCCATTCTTCCGGCTACTTCCGACATCGGTATCAATAAGGGCAAACTTCTATCGGCTTTTTCAACCGTTTCATACGCGAGACAAATTGCTCCTGTCTTAATCATGGCATGTGCCAATGGTTCGTACGAAGCAAAGTGGAAATACGTGAATACGAGTTGATCTTTTTTGATTAATGAATATTCCTGTTCAATCGGTTCTTTTACTTTGATGATCATTTCGGCAATACTGAAAACAGCCTCGGCTGTAGGGAGAATTTTTGCACCCGCACCTGCATATTCAGCATCACTAAAGCCGCTGCCTTCACCTGCATTGGTTTGAATGTAAACGTCATGACCCTTGCGAACAAATTCCTGAGCTCCGGCAGGTGTGAGCGCTACTCTGTTTTCGTTATTCTTAATTTCTTTTGGTACTCCAATGATCATATCAGATTGATTTTATTTTAACAATTTGTATTTACTTTAGGCGCTGGCCTAACGGTTTGCAAAGATACTATTCGGTTACGATTGCAGAGGCAGTTTTGATACTTTTTGAAAAATATGAATAAGGATTCGCTTTATGCATTTTACGGCTCCCTTAGGCAGGAGATGAAGCTTCATCAGGAATTTCAGGATTCAATGGAGTATCTGCATAGTATTTGGTTGAAGGGCTACGATCTTTATGCACTCCCTAATTATCCTTTTGCCACTAAATCTGAATCTTCAAGTAGTAGAATTTTAGTGGAGGTAATGCGAATAACCAATCCAAAAGTTGAAAAGGAAATTTTTAAAATTGAAATGGATGCTGGCTATTACTTTGAGAATGTTATGATTGGAGGTATAGCTGTTGGAATTTTTTTATTTAAAGATGCGGCAAATTATCAACGTGTAAATGAAGGTGATTGGGTGAAATTCTTTGGTCTCAGATCAAAATAACCACATTTTCTATCGCTTTTTTTTGGCCTTTGCCTCGCCCGCTAATTTTCCTATTTTTGATCGTTAACCAACCCATTTACCTTGAGCCAAACAAAGACTATGGTTAGTGGAATGTCCGCAAAAAAAGCATCCGCAATTCTTGCAGATTACAAGTTGGCTTGCGAAAGTCGTGAGGCAAGTTTGTTAGGTCGCAAGGAAGTTTTTATGGGCAAAGCCAAATTCGGAATTTTCGGTGACGGAAAGGAATTGGCACAGTTGGCTATGGCCAAAGTTTTTCGTGCTGGCGATCATCGTGCCGGTTATTATCGTGATCAGACATTTATGCTGGCGATTGAAGAACTAACCCTTCAACAATATTTTGCTCAACTGTATGCGCACACCGATGTTGAAGCAGATCCTGCTTCGGCTGGCAGATTAATGAATGGTCACTTTGCAACCCGCATGCTTGATGAAAAAGGTGTGTTAAAAAATCTGGCGAAATTAAAAAATAGTAGTGCTGATATTTCTCCTACTGCAGGTCAAATGCCACGGCTTGTTGGCTTAGCTTATGCATCAAAGTTATTTCGCAATAACCCTGAACTTGCTGCTTATAAGGATTTGAGCAATCAGGGAAATGAAATCGCATTTGGAACCATCGGTAATGCCTCCACTTCTGAGGGGTTATTTTTTGAGGCGATTAATGCAGCCGGAGTTCTACAAGTTCCTATGCTTATTTCTGTGTGGGATGATGACTACGGAATTTCTGTGCCGAAGGAATATCAAACCACAAAGGGAAGTATTTCAAAAATATTGGCCGG
>JBBSBG010000519.1:0-2342 GCA_038251495.1 Cytophagales bacterium | reverse complement strand
TTACTACAAACACAAATCGTAATGACGATAACGGAGCCTGGCAATATGATATTCATGAAAAAGCTTCTCCGCAAACTATCGACTGGGAGATGTTTTTGGGAAATGCACCGAAAGTTCCATTCAATAAAGAACATTTTTTCCGTTGGAGAAAGTGGTGGGCATACGGTTCCGGACTTTCTGGAGATTTATTAACGCATGATTACGACCGGATCAATTGCCTGTTGAAGATGGGTATCCCAACTTCAGTGATGGCTTCAGGTGGAATTTATACTCATAGAGATGGCCGCAATGTGCCCGATGTATTACAGGTAAACATGGAGTATCCTGATTTTAGTACCGGAGGCAGTCAGGCCGCTGGAAAGGAAAAAGGGATGACCTTTATTTATAGTGCAACCTTAGGAAATCAATTTGACCGAGGTACGTATTTAATGGGCCACGATGCCACCATGGAATTAGGCAATATGATTACTATTCATGCTGATGCCAGAAGTACTCGCTTTGCTGATATGATCAAAGAAAAGCGAATTGATCCAAATGTGCCCATCTATCAATATAACCCGATGGCTAATGCTACGGATGCTGTAACTTCGGCAACAGCCAAATACTTTGCTAACAAAGGATTACTCTGGACCTATCGGGATGGTAAGCGTGTTGATTCAACTTTTTTGCACATGCGCGAATGGTTAAGTTGTATTCGTAATGGGGGTACACCTAGTTGCAGTATTACCGAGGGATTTCAAGAAGCTATATCCGCTCACATGGCCGGGTTGTCTTACAAATTAGGGCGGAGAATAGAGTGGGATGCCGCTGCAGAGAAAATCATTTCTAAGCCTGGTGAAGACCTCGATGCAATATTAATTAACAATGAGGTAGTTGTTTAGAAGATAATTGATCAACTAAAAAAGGTTCGTGGATTAGTTTCTACGAGCCTTTTTTGATTTATAGTTTTTTTGCCAGTTGATGTCACTTTTGTTGCAACAAGAAATGTACGGTAGGGTATCACAAACAAGCACGAATATTAATCATCTTTATTGTGAAAGAAATAAAGTGTATTGGTGTTCTGAACCTTTTGAAGGAATTGCGGCTTATATAAATGAATTATTAATTTTACTTTTAATTTAAAAAGATATGCATTCTATTGAAGATAAAGTCGTTCTTATTACAGGTGGCAACAAAGGAATAGGATATGGAGTAGCGGAAGCTCTTGTCAATAGCGGCCTGTGCGTGGCAGTCACCAGCCGTTCACAAAAATCTGCCGATGAAGCAGCGGCAAAACTTAATGCCACGAAAAAGGGCGAAGCAATAGGCCTTGAATTGGATGTGCGCGATTTTAAGAGTCATCAAAAGGCTGTCGATTTAATAATCAAAAAATGGGGGAGATTGGATGTATTGATTGCAAATGCGGGAGTTGGCCATTTTGGTTCTGTGGAAACAATAACAACAGAGCAGTGGAACGAAACTATCGATACAAATTTAACGGGTGTATTTAATGGAGTTAAGGCTTCGATAACTGCACTGAAAAAATCGAAAGGATATATTATTACCATTGCCAGTCTGGCAGGAACTAATTTTTTTGAAGGTGGATCTGCCTACAATGCCAGTAAGTTTGGATTGGTAGGGTTTACTCAAGCCATTATGCTGGACTTAAGAAAGCATGGAATTAAAGTTTCCACTATAATGCCAGGTTCTGTAGCTACAAACTTTAATGGACACACCCCTTCTTTACAGGATGCCTGGAAAATTCAACCTGAAGATGTTGGACAATTGGTAGTTGATTTGTTAAAAATGAATCCCCGAACCTTACCGAGTAAAATAGAAGTGCGGCCGAGTATGCCTGGCGGTAAATAATTTTCTTAAATAGGATAGACATGTTCATGAACATCCCTCTTTCTGTGCAGCGTTAAAACAGACCGTTTAATAAATTCAGCTATTACCTTATCTTTAAGAAATTGTTTTATCTGGATTATGATTTTCCGATTTCTAAGACTGCTTTTTCAGACCGTTCTTCTTTTGGGAACATTGTTTTTTTTGTCATGCGATCCCAAAGAAGTTGTCACTCCGGCAGTTGAAGAGGGTCTTTTCATCAATGAGATATATGCTTCCGGTGAAGATTGGATTGAGCTCTATAACTCATTGGAAACCAGTAAGGATATAGGAGGCTACTTCATTTACGATAATGCTGCCACTAAATATAAATTGCCTAGCGGAACGGCCGTTCCAGCCAAAGGTTTTTTGGTTTTGTTGTGCAATGATTTAGCAACCGGGCTCAATACAAACTTTAAGTTAACCTCAGGGGGAGAAACTGTTTACCTCGAAAACGCTCAAGGAGTATTAATTGATCG
>JBBSBG010000518.1:0-2344 GCA_038251495.1 Cytophagales bacterium | reverse complement strand
GGCTTTTCGGCTTGCACCCAATGACCCGTGTCAATGCTTTTGATGATTGCTGTAGGGAAAATAATTTTGATACTGGTTTCATCACCTTGAGCAAAATAATTTGAACGAGCACCCATTATGAAAAGAGTTGCGCCTTTGAACTGACCATCGTATTGCATACCAGCACCCATTTCTTCAATGTGGTTATTCATAGCCGAAAGATTTATTCGCCAGGCAAATTTTCCATCGCTGGTGCGATATAAATTCTTTAATAAAAATTGACGCACACCAACTTCGGGAATATATTTAATCAACGCCTCATCGGCCTCTGTGCGCGAAGTAGTCACTTCAAGATCAATACTGAGTAGCCCATCCAGAATCCGATCGTGATGAACAGGGTATTGTTTCGGTACAATGTCCACGATTATCAGTTTACCTAATTGATCTGGGTATTTGACAGCAAAATTCATTGCCGTCTTCCCACCCATGCTGTGGCCGATAATGTTTGGGTTTTGAAGTTTATGCTCTTGAATAAACTCATGTAGGTCTTCAGCCAGTAACTGATAATTGAAATCATCCGATTGCGGAGATTGACCGTGATTGCGCTGATCAACCAAGTACACACAATACTTCTCAGCAAAAACTTTTGCCAATGAAAACCAATTATCAGAAGAGCCAAACAATCCGTGGAGGATAATCAAAGGCTCGCCACTGCCTGACTGTCGATAGAACAATTTCATGCTGCGAAGATAATGGAAAGGTTTCCAACTGTATATTTGAACTTTTATAGCCCATGGAATTAGTTAACGGCACGTATTCAATTCAAGGTCTTCCGGTTGCTGATATCTGCAAGGAGTTTGGTACACCACTTTATATCTATGATGGTGCTAAAATATTGGAGCAACTGAAAAGCCTGAAAAATGCTTTTTCAGATAGTGATGTTCGAATAAAGTATGCGGCAAAAGCACTTACCAACATCTCAATTTTAAAGTTGTTGAAGAAGAATGGTGCCGGAATAGATGTGGTTTCTATTCAAGAAGCCCATCTGGCATTAGGTGCAGGATTTTTGCCTCACGAAATAATGTACACACCCAACTGTGTTGCCTTTGACGAAATTATAGAGGGTGTGGAGTTAGGCCTGAATATAAACCTTGACAATTTATCAGTTCTGGAAAAGTTTGGGAAGAAGTATGGTAATACCTATCCCTGCTGTGTGCGCCTCAATCCCCATATTATGGCAGGCGGCAATTACAAAATATCAACAGGCCATAGTAATTCGAAGTTTGGAATTTCTGTCTATCAGCTTCCGCAGATCATGGAATTGGCAGAGAAACATAAAATAGTAATCAACGGACTTCATATTCATACGGGTTCAGAGATTACAGAAACAGAAGTGTTTTTGAAGATGGCTGAAATCTTATTTGGCATTGCCCGCGACTTTCCTGAATTAAAGTTTATCGACTTTGGTGGTGGCTTTAAAGTTGCCTATAAGGAAGGCGACATGGTAACGAATGTCTATGATCTTGGGTTAAAACTTAGTAAGGCTTTCAAAGAGTTTTACTTGAGCTATGGCCGTAAGTTGGAGTTATGGATTGAGCCGGGTAAGTTTTTAGTTAGTGATGCGGGTACTTTAATGGTACATACCAATGTGGTTAAGTCAACACCTTCGTTGACTTTTGTTGGTGTTAACTCTGGATTGAATCACCTGATTCGACCTATGATGTACGATGCCTATCATGAGATTGTGAACATCTCAAACCCAACAGGATCGCATAAGGTTTATACGGTTGTTGGAAACATTTGTGAAACCGATACGCTTGGAGCAGATAGAAAATTAAACGAAGTACGTGAAGGAGATTTACTCGCCATAAAAAATGCAGGGGCATATGGTTACTCCATGGCTTCAAATTATAACTCGCGTTTCAGACCAGCAGAAGTTTTAATTCTTAATGGTGAAGCAAAGCTTATTCGCAGGCGCGATACGCTAGAAGATATCTTGCGCGGACAGATTGATGTGATTTAATGCACACTCAAAAAATAGATCATCCATTTTTTTAAAATCGAAATGACTTTTTTTATAGAAAAATATATTGAAGCTGTCACCCCGCTCCTTTAAAGGAAACAATAAACAGGTTTAAAAAGAGAAAGATGGACTTTACGATGGCGGAAAACCTAATAGATGCAGTCACCCACTCTCCTCCGGAGAGGGGGACAGGGGGAGAGGTCTTACCCGCAAGCCCTTTGCAGACACTTTCCTTTTAGCCAATCTAACATGGAAAAGAAAACTGGTTTTTCGCGATACGATATTTTTGTTATCGCCATACTTACCATTTTGCAGTTCACATTGATTTTAGACTTCATGGTG
>JBBSBG010000517.1:0-2348 GCA_038251495.1 Cytophagales bacterium | reverse complement strand
TTCGACCGCGTCACTTAATCCTACTAAAACATTGCGGGATGAATAAAATATAGCATGCCTGTAACTTAAATATTGCCTTTACGTCTAACCCATACCTAACTGCCTATATTTTAATAGAGATGCAACCTCTTCACTAAATTCCACATCATACCATTATTAATTAAGCCATATGCTTAAGAATTATTATAAAGTTGCTATTCGCAACATCCTCAAGTACAAGATGTTTTCGGCAATTAACATTTTAGGAATGAGCATTGGAGTTACCTCCTGTTTAATGATCATTTTGTATGTGACGCATGAACTCAGCTATGATACGTTTCATTCAGATGCGAATCGAATTTATCAAGTGGGATTAAATGGAAAAATTGGCGGCCAGGACATCCGTGTGTCCAACACCTGCCCTCCCATGGCAGAGGCCTTGGTGGCAGATATACCCGAAGTAGAAGCAGCGACACGGATTGCGCAAATGAATCAGCCAGTAGTAAAAAATGGAGAAAAGATTTTTACAGAAGAAAAAGTATTCTTCGCTGATTCGAACTTCTTCGAATTTTTTAGTTATCGACTTAAAGAAGGAGATATCAAAACAGCATTGAAGGAACCCAATACGGTAGTGCTCACGGAGGTTATGGCGCGGAAATATTTCGGTGACCAAAACCCTATGGGTGGCTTGCTGGTCATGGGAAGTGAGAATAAAACATTTAAGGTCACCGGCATTGCGGAAACACCTCCCACCAATTCGCACTTCACTTATAATATATTGGTGTCAGCCGTGTCCAGCGAAAATTTGAAGTCAGGTATCTGGCTCAATAATTTCATGTACACGTATTTTAAGACTAAACCGAATACTTCTGTAGATCAGGTTGTAACTAAATTTATTCCGTTGGTGGATAAATACATTGGCCCTGAAATCGAAAAATTTATGGGCACCACCTTGAAGCAAATGCAAGAGGCAGGGGGAGCCTACGGATATTACGTAACCAACATCAAAGACATTCACCTGCACTCCACTTCACAGGGGGATCTTGAGCCAGGAGGAAACATTATGTACGTTTATTTCTTTAGTGGCATTGGGCTGTTTATCCTCATCATCGCGTGCATCAACTTCATGAACTTGTCTACGGCACGTTCTGCGGGCCGAGCAAAAGAAGTTGGATTGCGTAAGGCACTCGGTTCGTTACGTGGGCAGATGATTGGTCAGTTTATTGCGGAATCAATTTTATATAGTCTGGTCGCAGTTGTGCTGGCCCTGATTGCCTGTTACTATTTATTACCCACGTTTAATCTGCTTTCCGGTAAGGAATTGGGTATGGAAGTTTTCCAAACGCCAAGATTCGTAGCTGGCATTGTTGGGCTAGTACTTTTCGTTGGCGTGGTGGCAGGAAGCTATCCTGCATTTTATCTCACTTCGTTTAGTGCGGTAGAAGTTTTGAAAGGAAAAATCCGTGCAGGGGCTAAGAGCAAAGGCATCCGCAGTTTCCTGGTGGTGTTTCAATTTGGTCTTTCTATTTTCCTGATCATTTTCACCGTGGTGGTTTTTCAGCAGATTCAATTCATGCAAAAGAAGAACCTGGGTATTGATAAGAATAATATATTGATCCTTGACAATGCCAACCGATTGGGAAATAACAAGGAAGCTTTCCGGAACGGACTCGCGCAACTTACGGGTATCACCAAAATCAGCTATACGAATAACACATTTCCAGGCGTAAATAATACCACCATATTTAAAACAGCCGGATCAGAGCAAGATCACATCATGGGCGTGTACTATGCTGATTATGACCATCAAGATGTTCTCAAGTTTGAATTAAAAGATGGACGCTTCTTTTCTAAAGAATTCGCCACGGATTCATTGGCGATCTTATTAAATGAAGCAGCAGCTAAAGAATTCGGTTTTGATAATCCGGTAGGGGAAGAGATACTTTATAATGACAATGGGTCGACTTTTATAAAATACAAAGTTATTGGTGTGATAAAGAATTTTAATTTTGAGTCCTTCAAAGAGCAAGTAAGGCCTTTGTCAATCTTATTAACTCAAAACGCAAACAATCTTTTAGTTCGTTATGAAGGAGATCCGGCAGCCATGATACAAAACGTTGAAAAGCTCTGGAAACAACATGCTGCCAGCGAACCTTTCGAATATTCTTTCCTGGACGAAAGCTTTGATCGATTGTTCCGTGCCGAGCAGCGTATGGGTAAATTATTTGGTGTTTTCTCAAGTTTAGCAATCTTCATTGCCTGTTTAGGATTGTTCGCTTTAGCAGCATTTACCACTGAGCAACGAACCAAAGAGATAGGAGTGCGTAAGTCAATGGGAGCTTCGGTTTTCAGCTTATCGATTTTACTAT
>JBBSBG010000516.1:0-2349 GCA_038251495.1 Cytophagales bacterium | reverse complement strand
TGGCTTTGGAGCAGAGTAATAAATTATATCCTGAAAGTTTGGTTTTTGGTAAGAAACGTGAGCCCAGTGTGGCTCTTCCATTGTTAACCAATGGCGGAAAGCCTTTAAGCGATAGTTTAACATCCATTCGGGTTCGTTTTTTTTTGCAGAAATAAAGCGAATGATATCTTCATTTAAACCTTTCGGTGCATTGTCTGCTTCTATATCGGTGACAAAACCATACTTGTATTCCGTGCTGATTTTGTCTTCTAAAATTTCGTTCATGCTTTTTAAGTCTTAATAATATTAATCCCGATAGCTATCGGGGGGTATAATGCTCATTGGTCAATCCTGAATTATTAAATGTAATGTGTCTTTTTTTGCTAATAATTCTTCTTTGCTCTCACGCCAGTTTTCATCATCCACACAACAGTCTACAGGGCAAACAGCGGCACATTGTGGCTCATCATGAAAACCAACACACTCTGTACATTTATCGGATACTATATAATAAACTGCGTCTGACACAGGTGCTTCCAATTCGTCTGCATCAGCCGTCAATCCGCTTTTTGAGGTAAACATTCCTTTTATAGATGTTCCGTCAGAAAAACGCCATTCAGCGCCACCTTCGTAGATAGCATTATTAGGACATTCCGGTTCGCAAGCGCCACAATTAATGCATTCCTCTGTAATTTTAATCGCCATTTTTTTACTATGATGTTATATTGTTAGAAAATTTTAAAGTTTTGTAAAAACAAGTAAACTCTTTTAACCTTCGAACTATTTTACACGCCAAATGATTCTCCACAACCACAAGTTCTACTTGCGTTCGGATTGACAAATACAAAGCCTTTTCCGTTTAAGCCTCCCACATAATCCAGCTCTGTACCTATTAAATACAAAAAGCTTTTTTTGTCAACGGCAATCTTTATTCCTTTGTCTTCAAAAACCTGATCGTTTTCTGTAATAACATTATCGAACACGAGTTTGTAGGTAAGGCCTGAACAACCACCGCCATCAACACCTACGCGAATAAAGGTTCCTTCGGGGCTATTTTCGTTTGTTATTAAACTCAATGCATGTTGTTTTGCATTTTCTGAAACTGTTATCATTTTGTTTAGTTAATAGTTATTAATAATTGGTTTTTATTCTCTATTTTAAATTGGTATTTTCTTCAAGGAAACCTTGCAAAGTAGATGCAGTTTCCTTTTCATTGTTCGATAAATCTGCCAATGTTATCTTATCCAGTACCTTGTCAATAGTAGATTGCACCATTGACCAAAGTGAACGAATAGAACAATCAACAGAATTAGTGCATAGTTTTAGAACTCCCACATGATTGGCACAAAATTCTTCATCAAACAAACGTCCACCTAAAGCTTTCAAAACATCGTTCACCGTAATATCGGAAGCAGGCCTGGCAAGTACATATCCTCCAACATGTCCTTTGGTACTATTAATCAAGCCCTCCATACGAAGTATCCGGGTTAATTTGGAAACATAGGGTTGTGATAGTCCTTCCGCTTCGCTAAGCTGAGGAATGCTTAAGCCAGTCTTATCCTTACACTTTGCAATTCGTACCAATATTCTCAAACCATACTCGTCCTGTGCTGTTATTTTCATTGTTTAAAAGTTTTAAGTTTATTAATAGATTTTGGGGTGATTAAAATAAACCTACGGGACAAATGTACGCATTGTTTTTTAATCTATACTAAAAAGTATAAATTAATATATACACAAAAGTATGTATGCGTTATCTAAGATAACATTGCCGCTACTGGAGATTCCATGGTGGTTGACCACTTTATTTCGTTTATCAGTGACCATTATTTTTCGCGATGCCTAACAATTCATTCCACAATGATTTGACTATCGCAAGCTTTGACATTCAGTCATTTTTATAAGAATACTAAATGATGGTCGTGAGATAACTTTCAATGATCACACTCTCACGAAAAGAAGTGGTTAAGGGTAGCAAAATTTCCAATTTAAACCCAAACGATATTTATTTGAAGGCCAACAAGCGGGCATGCCCTATGATGCGCGAAGTTTACAATTAGTGTTGAAACAGCCACTACAAAAAGCAGGGATCAAAAAACCAGTTACGCTTCACTAGCTGCGACATAGCTATGCCACTCACCTGTTGGAAGCGGGCACTGATTTGCGTTATATTCAAGAAATATTGGGACACGCAAGTAGCAAAACCACTGTAATATACACGCATGTAAGCACGAAAAGCATTCAAAATATAATCTCGCACTTTGATACTTTATAGATGAAAATAAATTTATTACTAAGAGCTATAAACCTTCGCCAAGCGATCCCATTTGGGCGGCTAAGCGAAACTTAGTAGCGGGTATAAGAGAGTTA
>JBBSBG010000515.1:0-2352 GCA_038251495.1 Cytophagales bacterium | reverse complement strand
CTCTGCGCGTACATACTGCAATGCGACCATCAGGTAAAGTAGCCACACCCCCAACTTCCAAAAGAATTCCTTCCGGAGTTGGTAGAGAAATTATTTTATAGTAATCGTCTTCGGTTGGCGTTTTACTTAGCTGCGCAAAAGTTGCAGAGGCAAATGAACCAAGTATCAGAATCAGGAATAATCGAATATTTTTCATCGTATAAATCTTTTAAATCTTACCAGATAATTGAATAACTGAATGAACCTTGAACAGGCACCACTAACTCCTGCACACCATTTAGTTCGCGTACTTCAGGGGTAAACCCATTTGTTTTTATATAGTAACTCTTATCATCAATAGCATAAGCACCATTGGGCATTTTTTGAATCGATTTACCTTCAGCCAGTTTATAATAAAGTCCTGATTTTGCGCCTCTGTTTTTAATCTCAACATCATGCACAATTATGTTTTGATCGGGATAAATTTTATCGGCTACTTCAATGCCCTCATAGGAATATTTAAAAATCGGCCGACCGGTTGCCGTTTCAATCTCATAACCCTTAGGTCGATACTCACCCGCTTTCATTTCATCTTCGCGCGCTACCATAGGAAATGCGGCTGTTGGTGATGCTAAGAAAGCAAGTGGTTGGTTAGTAAATAAATATTGGGTTGCTCCGCGCGGACGAAAAGAGCCATCACCCCGATCGTGCCACATAGGCGTTGCATCAACAAAATCACCATGCCACACAGCCACTAAATTTCCAGCTTTAAGATCGTAGATATAATGCGTACCACTTGGATCGCCAACACCAATCGTGTGAGTAAGTCGTTGCTTATAGTCTCCTTTAAAATCTATGAACGCGCGAAGCAATCTCACTTCATTACCGGGATTGATAAAGATGGAGGCGACAGGTTGATCATCGGGAGGAAAAGAATTATATGCATGCAATGGTTTTAATGAGGAACCGGTTTGAACAAACAATCCCAAACGGGGTGGCAGCCACGAAGCATTTTTATAATTATAAATTTCAATTGGATAAGAACCCTTCTTCAATTCGATGCTCGCTTCATCATTTCGCCACCAACCATCACCACTTTGAAAATTAGCAAGCTCTTTGTTGTTTATAATAAGTCTTGCCCCACCCGTATAGACTAAAGAAAATTTATAGGTAGCATCATCCGAAACTGTAACCGTTCCTTTATAGAGCGTTCCATATTCATTTTCGTTTTCTAAAATCTCGCAGGTCAATTCGTTTAATGACCCAGATGCGTTTGGTTTTAGTACCGTGTAATCTGAAATGACTTTGAAATTGCCATACCAGACTTGGTATGATAGATCGCTTAATGAAACATCTACTTGCTTTAGTAACGTGTATTTTATATTTCTAAATGCGACCGGGCCATGGTCGCCTTGAATCATCAAAGGCCCTAACGGTTTCTCATTATTTTCAATTGGCCCACCTGTAGGTAAAGGCACTTCCACATTTTCATGGATGCGAACTCCATTTAAATCAACAAATAGAAATTTGGCATTTTCTATTTTCTTTCCGGCCTTGTCGAACTTCGGTGCCTGAAAAGAAATGTGCATTTTTTGCCAGAGGCCAGGCGCCTTGGCGGGATTGCTCAATGGCGCCTTACCCGTATAAATTTTTCCCTTTTCAGTTTCCCAGTTTCTATAAATACCACCGATGTCGCCAAACGAAGGATTCTTAACTCCCCAACTATCCAACAATTGCACTTCGTAGCGGCCTTGCAAATAAACTCCAGAGTTCGATCCTTTGGGTAACATCACCTCTAATTCTAAATCAATATCACCATGTTCAAAAGAAGTAATTAATTGATCGCGCTTCTTATCGTCATTCATATTTAACAGAATGCCTTTGCCAGCAGTAAAGGTTACAGCCTGCGGATGAGTTGACTCAGCAGTTGTTTTGTCTTTCTTCCCTTTTGATTTGGAAGCAACTGGTTCTTGCTTTGGCTTTTCATGAATATCAACATCCGGATTTATGGTTACATCTCCAACAATTTGCCAGTTGCCAGCTTGTGGCTTAAAGTCCGACAAATCCTGGAGAATTAGCGTTTTGGTTTGAGCGTTCACTTTTTCTGCGTAAGCGATAAAAAGCAAAAGCAATAGAAGTTTGATTTTCATAGAGTAGATAAAATAGGATGGCTAATATCTGGCTAAGTAAGAGAAATAACAAGTTGACGAAGACTATTATTAGATGCCAGTGATAGAAATTATTGAATTGATCCAGAACATTAATTTTTGAATCTCTCGCCCACTTGCACTCGTACAATTTAATTGTACATTTGAGCCATGAATTTATCTACTCAACGCAGCTATCCCAATAAGCCCGAAAGTTTCGGAGGGG
>JBBSBG010000514.1:0-2353 GCA_038251495.1 Cytophagales bacterium | reverse complement strand
TCTTCATTTCGTGCAAGCAACGTAATGTCTGCCCCTAATTGAGCTAACTCGATGGCTGAAGCTTTACCGATTCCTTGTGTGCTGCCGCCAACAAGCGCTCTTTTCCCTTTTAAATCCAGATTCATAGAATTGATTTTTTGTAAAGATAAAAGAACCTTAACTTTCCTTTATAAATCGAAGTAAGATCGTAAAAATAAACTATGGCTATCCGAAAACCTTTCAATTTAAAAAGCTGGATTACTGAAAATCGGGATTTACTAAAACCGCCAGTAGGGAATAAAAATTTATATGCCGATGCAGGCGACTACATCGTTATGATTGTAGGTGGCCCTAATGCCCGCAAGGATTATCACTTTAATGAAACCGAAGAATTATTTTATCAACTTGAAGGCGACATCAATGTTCGCATTCAGGAAGATGATAAGGCGGTAGACATTCCGATTAAAGAAGGAGAAATGTTTTTGCTTCCTGCACGCGTGCCACATCGACCTGAACGCCCCGCGGGTTCTGTTGGCCTGGTAATAGAGTGTAAGCGGCTAGAACAAGAAACACTGGATGGACTCATCTGGTTTTGCGATAACTGCAATACCAAACTTCATGAATACCGTTTTCATTTGGATAATATTGAAAAAGATTTTCTTCCCCGCTTCCGCGAATTCTATGGGTCGAAAGAATTGCGAACCTGTAAAAAATGCGGCACGGTGATGGAAACCGATCCACGGTTTGTGTGATTGCCATCAAATAAGTAATACCATTTTTGTACCTTTATGGTGTGGGGAAACAGCCAAAATATCGGATACAAATTGAGATTGACAGGCTAACCAACAGCATTAAAGAACCTGAAGGAGTTGACTTACTAGTAGAACCGTCATTGTTAACAAGTCAGGAAAGAAAGAGGATAAGTGAGACAATTGCTCATTTCAAAGCCACAGGAAAAAAATGACTTTTCAAAAATCCAAAGGCGTACCTCGTGGAAAAAAGAAACGCGGCTCAAACAAAATTTTAGCAAATCGAGAATAACTTACGCGAACAATCATAGTTTTCAACATGGCAGATAAAATCTAGATTATACTTAACAGGTAAGTACAAAATGAAATTTGAACCTACGCTGGCCTTCGCCAAAAGTCTTGATAAGCAAGATTCCCTAAAATCATTTCGCAATCAATTTTTTATTCCGAAAGTAAATAGCAAACCAAGCCTCTACTTTACCGGTAATTCATTAGGGCTACAACCAAAGTCTGTAAAAGCATCCCTCACTCAAGAACTTAATGACTGGGCAACCTTTGGTGTTGAAGGCCATGAACGTGCTAAGCGACCCTGGCTATATTATCATAAGTTTAGTAAAAAGAGTTTATCCAAGTTAGTTGGCGCAAAGCCAATTGAAGTTGTTTCCATGAATCAACTTACGGTAAATCTTCATTTGATGATGGCTTCCTTCTACCGACCAACAAAAAGTCGGTTTAAAATCCTAACTGAAGCCGGAGCCTTTTCTTCCGATCAATACGCGTTCGAATCGCAATTAAAGTTTCACAACATTGACCCGAAGGAAGGACTCATAGAATTATCGCCACGAACAGGAGAATATACCTTGCGCACGGAAGATATTTTAAAAGCTATTGATGACAACAGGAATCAGTTGGCCTTAGTAATTTTTGGCGCGGTGCAATATTATTCGGGTCAGTTTTTCAACATCAAAGCAATTACAACGGCAGCCCATCAAGCGGGTGCTTATGCAGGTTTCGATTTAGCTCATGCTATTGGAAATGTTCCGCTGGCATTGCATGCCGATCAGGTTGACTTCGCAGTTTGGTGCAGTTATAAATATTTAAACTCAGGCCCTGGTGGAGTAGCTGGTGCATTCGTCCATGAGCAACATTCAAAAAACAAGAACCTTCCGCGGTTTTCTGGTTGGTGGGGTCATGATGAAGAAGTTCGCTTTCAAATGAAGAAGGGTTTTAACCCTATGCCGGGTGTTGATGGATGGCAAGTTTCCAATTTCCCGGTGCTATCAGGTGCTGCCCAACTTGCAGCATTGGAAATCTTTGACAAGGCTGGAATTAAAAACCTTCGGAAGAAAAGTATTCTGCTTACAGGTTTTCTTGAATACTTATTAAAGTCGATCGAAAACTATTCTCAACATTATATAATTCTAACACCTGAAGCAGCTAATGAGCGCGGCTGCCAACTTTCTATATTAATGAAAAAGGATGGTAGAAAAGTGTTTAACAAAATCACCAAAGCTGGTGTTATTGCTGATTGGCGCGAACCCGGTGTAATTCGGGTTGCACCCGTTCCGCTTTATAATACCTTCGAAGAAGTATTTAGATTTTATAAGATTTTTAAACTTTCTCTC
>JBBSBG010000513.1:0-2354 GCA_038251495.1 Cytophagales bacterium | reverse complement strand
CTGTCCAAGATCAGGACGGAGTGTTGCAATCGTAATGGGAATTCTTACCGAAGCACCATCACCAAAAACAACCTCGCTGTTAGTGCCAAATCGAGTATTGGATTGGGTGTTTAGGTAGGCGAATACGGTAATTTTAAAAGTAAGTGGACTTCCGCAAATAGGTTCTACTAGTATGTCAGCCGCACGCAAATGGGTTGCTTCTGCTTTTTGTAAAAACAGCAAGAAACTTAGTAGTCCTGCCAATACGTAAGCAAATCGTTTCATCATAATGTTTATCAAACGAATTACTTTTAAAGTATTTCTAAAGAGTAAGAGGATAGATGCCCTTAATAGAAAGACTCGGCATTTCCGTAAATTTATGAGTTCTTTTTGGTCTTTTTGTCTAAGAACTGCTTTTCTAATGCAGGTAAATCACGATTATATTTTTGATAAACTTGACAAGTGAGTGTAACAAATTTGTGAATACAAGGTCTTTACTTTGTTATCAGGCATTATGTTAAGAAAAATCTTCAATTCCTTTGCTTTGGCATTTGCCAATATCCGGTCAAATTTGTTCCACACATTTCTTTCCGTTCTGGGAATAGTTATTGGTGTAGCATCGCTGGTATCGATACTATCCTTAATAGATGGTATGGAGAAACTGGCTCGTGAGCAGATATCCAGTACTACTTCACTCAATGCCATTAATATTCAATCAAATGTATATAAAACTGTAAATGATGTTCGCATAAAGCGAGACACCATTCAGGTGATTGATTACAATAATTTCATGCGATTGGCTGGCATTCTTTCCAAGCCTGCCGATGGAGTTTATAAAACGTCCCTTTCGGGTGAGACTGAGTTTGCGGACAAGCGTATTGGCACGAATGCCTGGATAAATAATAAGTTAATTTTATCCGATACCGTAAAATTTTTTGGAGCCATTTATCAAAAAGAAGATGTAGAACAAAAGCGATCTGTAGTATTTGTTAACAATGCATTTTTTAACGCAACCGGTTTGGAAAATGAATCGCAACTGATTGGCCAGTTAATCAAATTTATTGGGTTAGAGTTGAAAATAATAGGAGTGTTGCCTGAACCAAAAGTAAAAGCTCCACAGATATATTTTCCAATCACTCTATTATCCAGTGCTGAATTGCAATCACATCCACCAACGATGTTCTTTGAAGCAGAACGAACGGAAGATGTTCCTGTCCTCAAATTAGAGATCACAGAGTGGTTGACAAAGAATTATAAAGAGTCGGATGAAATTTTCACTGTTCAAACAAATGAGTTTAGAATTGATCAGGCAGCGAAAGGGTTTTTAATTTTTCGTGTGATTATGGGATTGATCGTGGGCATCTCGGTTATTGTTGGTGGTATTGGTGTAATGAATGTGCTATTGATTTCGGTGACTGAACGCACTGCGGAGATCGGCATTCGCAAAGCAACGGGTGCGAATCGAAAAGATATTATCCTTTTATTTTTATCGGAGTCAATCACAGTATCGGCCTTTGGCAGCTTTCTGGGATTGGTGTTTGGTATTTTAGGAACCATGGCCATCATTCCGATTGTACGGGCTGTTACCGAAGTTCCGTTTCAGGCAGCCTATACAGTAAATACTTTCATTCTGATTTCTATTATTTCAGTTCTGGTAGGAATTATTTTTGGAACCTATCCTGCAATTCGAGCCTCCCGATTAAATCCTGTAGATGCTATCCGCCACGAGTAGAAAAATATTCAGCATGCAATAGGGGTATCATGTATCATGATTGTCATATCTAAAAATTGATAATTATGAAATCACGTATTTTAATCACCGCTTTATTTTTAGCATCAGCTACCTCTTTATTCGCACAGGATGTGCAAACTCTTTTTGGGCCAGGTCGCGCTACAGGTGGCTATGGAGCTATCTCCAATAAATTTACAACCATCGGTGGCAAGTTTGCCAACATTAGTGAAATCTATGGTGGCGTGTTCATCAATCGCAGGTGGATGCTTGGATTAGCCTTTGCTGGCTCAACCAACGATATTCAAGTACCAACACAATATAGTGTTGATCCACAAACACCTATGACGTATCAATACGGACAAGGCGGATTGAAACTTGAGCGCGTAATCGGTTCCAATAAACCAATTCACTTAGTGGTAAATTTATTTACAGGTGTTGGATTTACTGCGCAGTATGACCGCTATAATTGGAATGACTATAGCTATAACGACTTTCATTCCACGCATGACGAGAATTGGTTTTATGTTGTTGAACCCGGTGCGCAATTAGAAATGAATTTGTTTCGTTGGATGCGGTTAAGCCCTGGAATTTCGTATCGCAATGCTTCGCATAGCAGTGCTGCCGGATTGAGTGATCGTCAGCT
>JBBSBG010000512.1:0-2356 GCA_038251495.1 Cytophagales bacterium | reverse complement strand
CTTGTTTCCAATTACTCCAACGTATACTGGCTACGAATTAACAACAACACTCAATGACCATGTGGAAGTTGTGCTGGGTAAAAAACCAGCTGTGTATTTGCATTGAAAGCGCATCCAAACGTTTTGAATTTTAAATTTTGAATCTTAATGTCTGTTCATAAAGCGTCAGAAGCAAAAAAAATAACTACACACCAACTTCAGGAAATGAAGAACCGGGGTGAAAAGATTGCTATGCTTACGGCTTACGATTATAGCATGGCGCGCATTATTGATGGCGCAGGCATTGATGTTATTCTGGTGGGCGATTCTGCTTCAAATGTGATGGCTGGTAATGAAACCACCTTGCCGATTACGTTAGACCAAATGATTTATCATGCCTCTTCTGTTGTGAAGGCCGTGAAGCGTGCGTTAGTTGTGGTAGATATTCCTTTTGGCTATTATCAGGGAAGTTCGGGCGAAGCATTGCGCTCATCCATCCGCATTATGAAAGAGTCGGGAGGCCATGCTGTGAAGATGGAAGGGGGGAGTGAAGTGAAAGACTCGGTACTCCGGATTTTAAGTGCCGGAGTTCCTGTAATGGGGCATCTGGGTTTAACACCACAGTCCATTTACAAGTTTGGAACCTATACAGTGCGCGCCAAAGAAGAAGTGGAAGCAAACAAATTATTGGAAGATGCGCTCTTGCTTCAGGAGTGCGGCTGCTTTGCTATCGTGTTAGAAAAGATTCCGGCCACCTTAGCAAAGAAAGTTTCTGCCAGTTTGCAGATTCCCGTGATTGGAATTGGTGCCGGCCCCGATGTGGATGGCCAGGTATTGGTCATGCAAGATATGCTAGGGATTACCCAGGACTTCAAGCCGCGCTTTTTGCGCAGGTATGCCGACCTAAATACAGTTATTACGAACGCCATAGACCACTATGTAAAGGATGTAAAAGCCTGCGATTTTCCCAATCAGGAAGAGAAGTATTGAACGGTAGTTTTTAATACCTCGATAATCTTTAAATTCGCCCAAGCATCAGCGAATTCAATTTAATCATACGAAAATGAGTGACCAGAAAATTACGATCAACAACGGAAAACTAACAGTTCCTGAAAACCCCACAATCCCTTTTATTGAGGGTGACGGCACAGGTCCGGATATTTGGCGTGCTTCACAACATGTTCTTGATTCAGCAGTAGCCAAAGCCTATGGTGGAAAGAGAAAGATAAATTGGAAGGAAGTAATGGCCGGGGAGAAATCGTTTAAGCAATCTGGCAACTGGCTTCCTGATGAAACCTTAGATGCTTTTCGCGAATATTTGGTTGGCATTAAAGGCCCACTAACTACGCCTGTTGGAGGTGGCATTCGTTCATTGAATGTTGCCTTGCGGCAGATTTTGGATTTATATGTTTGCCTGCGCCCGGTGCGGTGGTATGAAGGCGTACCTTCTCCGGTAAAAGCTCCACAAAAAACTAACATGGTTATTTTTAGGGAGAACACGGAGGATATCTATGCGGGTATCGAATTCCAACAGGGCAGTGATGACAACAAAAAATTCTTAAGTTTTTTAAAAGAAAACTTTCCAAAGCAATATGCCAAAATAAGATTTCCTGAATCTTCAGGCATTGGCATAAAGCCCATTTCAAAGGACGGTACGCAGCGACTGGTGCGCGCAGCCATTCAATATGCAATAGAAAAAAAACTCAATAGCGTAACCATTGTGCACAAAGGCAATATCATGAAATTTACTTCGGGTGCATTTCGCGATTGGAGTTATGAGCTTGCCAAAGAAGAGTTTGGAGCCACGCTGATAGACGGGGGACCCTGGATGGAGATTAACCATGAGGGAAAGAAAATTATTGTTAAAGATTCAATTGCAGACGCCTTCCTACAACAAATTTTGTTGCGGCCTGATGAGTATTCGGTAGTTGCCACACCTAATCTAAACGGAGATTATATATCCGATGCACTGGCAGCAATTGTTGGTGGTATTGGTATTGCTCCAGGCGGTAACTTGAATTATGTCACTGGTCATGCCATCTTTGAGGCAACGCATGGCACGGCACCTAAGTATGCAGATCAGGACAAAGTAAATCCGGGTTCGCTAATTCTTTCCGGAGGCATGATGCTTGAATACATGGGCTGGCCGGAGGCTGCTGGGTTAATCAGCAAAGGATTAGAAAAAACCATTGCATCAAAACGCGTAACGTACGACTTCCACCGGCAGATGGAAGGCGCAACGTTGTTGAAGTGCTCAGAGTTTGGTAATGAGATTGTGAAGAATATGTAATCACTTTTTTTGTGATCAAAATAAAAGGGCTGAGAATTTTCTTAGCCCTTTTATATGCTTTTCGTTTGAAACGACCCTTAACCTAAT
>JBBSBG010000511.1:0-2361 GCA_038251495.1 Cytophagales bacterium | reverse complement strand
TGAAAATTAAAATTAAGTTTCTTAATATAGATTTGGAAAATTGACGTTAACCCCAACATTACAGGTAACGTGGCCAGTCCAAAAATTAGCATGAATAAAAATCCTTCCTGCGGTGTCGAAAGCGAAATACAATATGCCAGGGCTATGGAAGTAAGGCCGCATGGAAGCACACCATTTAGCATGCCCATCAACGTAAGTGAACTCATTGATTTTTTAGAAAGGAATTTCGAAAAGGCCTTCTTGATTTTTGCGGTAATAGCAAGAATAATTTTTGTTAAGAATGGGATCTTTAAATACGTTAACCCAAGCACTCCAGCCACGATAAGCAGTGCACCAAGCGCAGTGCTAATTACGTTTTGAAAACCACTAAATTGAAAGAGCGAACCAAATGTAGCTGCGACCAATCCCAATAACCCATAACTAAAAATTCTACCCATATTGTAAACTAGCCGATTAATAAACTGGGGGCCTTTCAAATTAGTAACTGCCATCACCAATGGACTGCACATACCCACGCAGTGCAAACTACCCGCCAAACCTAGCATAAGTGCAGTAAGAAACATTTAGATATTGATTACTTCTTCCTGATAGTACTCATTTCCATTAACACGCCAGGAAAGTTTTACCCGATACATTCCTGTATTCAGTCCTTCTAAATCAAATTTCTGAGAAGGAGTTTCATTCGCCATCAATTTGTACGTACGATCCATTTTTGAATTGGATGGGCAGAATAAAAGTACTTCTCCCCCTTCAACCGGATTAGCTTTATCAAATTCAATAATCAGGTTACCACCGGCAATGGTCATGGAAGGCTTTATTGCAAGACGTGCTGTATTATTTATTTTCTCAATCTGATCTTGATAGGCAAGTTCTTGTTTATAATAATCGGCTGACACAAGGCTAATGTCTTCGCGCACGCATACAGCAACCAGCGTCCCTATAAAAAGTGCGAAGAACACAAATGAACCAATAATCAAGTTTCTAGCAATCATGTTAATTTCGTTTTGCGTCTGAGGCATTAGTTACCGGGCCAATAAATTTAGCCTCTATAGTTTCAATCTTATTACCATCGCGATACACTCCTAATTCAACTATTGTGCGAGCATGAACAACATCCTTATCGGGAATACGAATGAAGTAAACACTTTTAGCAATCCCTTCGGCAGGAACTACTATTGCATTTCCATCGGCTCGGGTAATTGTGGCTGAAGGAGGCGACTCCACTTTAATCTCAAGATGAATTTCTTCAAAGGTCTTATTTACAAATTCAACGTTGTATAAGTTGGTAATTATTCCTGGCTCGCGTTGATATAGCGTGCCTGATACTTTCAAAATAGTGGCTTCAACATCGGAGCGTGTAATCAGGGCTACACTTAAAAAGGTGACCAAGGCAACGAGTACCACAGAGTAGGCAATGACACGGGTGTTAATAATTTTTTGAATTCCGTCCTTAATTGAATTATACGAAGCAAAGCGAATGAGGCCTTTTGGTTTTCCGATTTTTACCATCACATCATCACAAACATCAATACAGGCCGTGCAGTTAACACATTCAAGTTGCGTTCCGTTTCGAATATCGATGCCAGTTGGACAAACCTGCACGCACAATTTGCAATCAATACAATCGCCAGCAGACTCAGTTTGAGGCTGAGCCTTTTTTAAACGACTGCGTGGTTCACCGCGCAGCCAATCATACGCAATTACTATTGATTCCTTTGAGAGCAAAACACCCTGTAGTCTTCCGTATGGACAAACAGCTACGCAAGCTTGCTCCCGAAATTTAGCATACACCCCATAAAATATTCCTGTAAAAGCAACCAAGCCAATAAACCCGGAGAGATTTGCCGCTGGCGGTTGAGTGATTATGCTAATTGTATTTTCAACGCCAATCAGGTAAGCCATGACTGTATGGGCAATGAGAATCGAGATTGTAAGAAAAATTATATGCTTCCCTGTCTTCTTGAAAATCTTTGAAAAATCCCAGGGCTGTTTTGAAAGTCTGCGCTGTGCGCCAGCGTCACCTTCTATCCAATATTCAATCTTACGAAAAACCATTTCCATGAATAACGTTTGGGGGCACATCCAGCCGCACCAAACGCGACCGAAAACCACCGTAAACAGAATTACAAAAACAAAGAACGTGATTAATAAAACCGCAAGCAGAAAAAAATCTTGTGGCCAGAAGGCCTGACCTAGAATTACAAATTTGCGCTCAAATACATTGAGTAATAAGAAAGGTTGTCCACCAATCTTTATAAAAGGCCCAGAGAAAAGAAGGCTGAGTAATGCAACCGTAACAATTACTCTTTTGGTGTGAAGTCTTCCCGAAGGTTTTTTAGGATAAATCCAAATGCGCTTGCC
>JBBSBG010000510.1:0-2363 GCA_038251495.1 Cytophagales bacterium | reverse complement strand
TCGTCACTCACCCGGGAGAAACCGTGCCAGCATTTTCTTTGCAATCAAAAAAGCTGATGAAAACATCAGGTCCAAAATTTGTAATTGGATTGGGTATGGATGCCCTCGGTTATATTTTGAAACCAACTTTCTTTGGGGGTGACACAACCATTAAACATACAGAATACTTAACGGGTATGTCGATTGGAAAAGAAGCCGGACCCATTTTAATGAAAAGGATTGAATCGTTAGCAAACGAGAATTAATTTTTTTGTCTTAATAAAAAAGTGAAAATGAAAATTGATCCGATACTGTAATAGAAGTTGATTGGTATGTAATATTCGAGTTATGAAAAAATTAATTATTCTCTCATTTGGTCTTTTTGTTTTCTTCGGATGCGAAAATAAATCTATACCAGGTCGGATTGATAAAGAAAGAATTTTGCAAGCTGATGATGAGCCGCAACAATGGCTTTCACTTGGGCGTGATTTTAAGCAACAACATTACTCACCATTAACTTCTATACACAAAGACAATGTGAAAGACCTGGGCTTCGCATGGCAATACAACATTCGCACAGAAAACGGGCGTACCCATCGCGGGCTAGAAGCAACCCCTTTTATGGTTGATGGAGTTATGTACACATCCGGAGCGTGGGGTTTTGTTTACGCAATAGATGCCCGTACTGGAAAAGAGCTATGGAAGTATAATCCGAAAGTCGATGCTTCATACGGTCGCAAAGCCTGTTGTGATGTTGTGAATCGCGGTGTTGCAGTTTGGCAAGGGAAAGTATATGTGGCCACGTTGGATGGGTACATGGTTTGTTTGGATGCCGCAACAGGAAATGAAGTGTGGCGAACAGATACATTTACCGATCGCAATCTCGCTTATACAATTACGGGAGCTCCACAAGTTGCTGGTAACGTTGTTGTGATTGGAAATTCAGGCGCAGAATACGGAGTGCGTGGCTATATCACGGCTTACGATTTGGAAACCGGAAAACAAGCTTGGCGATTTTTCATCGTGCCGGGCGATCCGAAAAAAGGATTTGAGCACGAAGAATTAAAGATGGCGTCCAAAACGTGGGATCCTAATTCTGATTGGGAATCAGGTGCTGGTGGAACTGTGTGGGGCCAATTCGCATACGATCCGCAACTAAACCTACTCTACGTAGGAACCGGAAATTCAAATCCCTATCCAATTTGGTTCCGAAGTCCTGCAGGAGGTGATAACCTCTTCCTATCATCAATATTGGCGATTAACCCAGACACTGGAAAGATGGCCTGGTATTATCAAACCACACCCGGAGAAATTTGGGATTACACAGCAACAATGAATATCGTGCTTGCTGAGTTAAAAATAAAAGGAGCCGAACGCAAGGTGTTAATGCAGGCTCCAAAAAATGGATTCTTTTACGTGCTCGATCGTGCCACGGGCGAGTTGCTATCGGCCGAAAAATATTCGCGTGTAAACTGGGCAAGTCATGTCGACTTAAAAACCGGAAGGCCAGTATTAACGGGTCAAGGGTGGTATAAAGATGAGCCTAAGTTTGTGATACCCGCATTGTCTGGAGCGCATAGTTGGCAACCCATGTCATATAGCCCTAAAACAGGATTGGTTTATATTCCGGAAATCGTGTTGCCTTGGATTTATGTTGCCAAGAAAGAATATAAATATGCGGCTGGTCATGACAATACTGGAATAACGTACTCTGGATCATCGCTCCCTTTCGATAAAAAGTTTAAACCCTATTACGAAAAGTTTGCTGATACGGTGGAGATGAATATCTTAAAAGCCTGGGACCCGGTGAAACAACAAGTTGCCTGGCAGGTAATTCAGGAAGTACCTACCGGCAATGGAGGCATTCTTTCTACCGCTGGCGATTTGGTATTTCAGGGTACTAACCGTGGCAAGCTGATTATATACAATGCTTCGACCGGACAAAAACTAAAGGAGATTTTTGTAGGCACAGGAATTATGGCTGCGCCAATGACTTACGAACTTGATGGCGAACAATATGTGGCAGTGATGGCTGGTTTTGGTGGCGACCCCATTGGTTTTTATCCGCCTAAAGGAATTATGCATGAGTATGAAAATATTGGCCGCATACTGGTATTTAAATTAGGCGGGGGCGAAACACCGCTACCTCCTAAGTTGATAAAAAAAGAAGTGCCGGCTCCACCCGCTATCCAAATTAAGGGTGAGTTAATAGCAGCGGGTAAAGAACTTTACATCGAAAATTGCAGACGCTGTCATGCAGGTTTTGGAGACGATCATTTTGCGGGCTTCCCTGACTTGATGAAAATGTCGAATGAGATTCATACAAACTTTAAGCAAGTTGTATTCGATGGAATTCTTTCCGGCAACGGAATGGCAAGCTTCAG
>JBBSBG010000509.1:0-2364 GCA_038251495.1 Cytophagales bacterium | reverse complement strand
GGTGTACCTGGTAGCGGGTTTGAAATACGATACAAAAGTATGGCAACGCGATTGGCCTAT
Organism: Cytophagales bacterium; assembly: GCA_038251495.1. Classification (GTDB taxonomy): domain Bacteria; phylum Bacteroidota; class Bacteroidia; order Cytophagales; family Cyclobacteriaceae; genus ELB16-189. The sequence goes on along the minus strand of JBBSBG010000509.1, from coordinate 2,304 downwards.
TGTGATGCGCAATACCATTGACGCCTGTAAAAAGCACGGCAGCAAATTGGTGTTCTTCGATAATGTATATAGTTACGGGCACGTAAATGGGGTGATGACTGAGAACACACCGTTTAACCCAAATAGTAAGAAAGGGGAGGTGCGTGCAAAAATTGCAACTATGTTGCTGGACGAAACCAAAGCTGGCAATGTTACTAGCCAGATTGTGCGTGCGGCCGACTTTTACGGCCCGGGTGCCTTGCTGAGCATGACACACGCTTCGGTTAACGAACGGTTGAAAGCGGGCAAAGCTGCGCAGTGGTTGGGCGACCCGAAGAAGATACACACCTTTACCTACACACCCGATGCAGGCAAGACAACCGCCATTTTAGGAAACTCAGAAACTGCTTATAACCAAACATGGCATGCGTTAACCCATACCGATAAAATTACCGGTGAAGATTATGTGCGCATCGCCAATGAAGTGTTAAATAAACCCGGTAAAAAAATGCAGGCATTGCCAAAGTGGGGTGTGCGCATGTTGGGTTTATTTGTTCCCGTGCTCAGCGAGTTAGTAGAAATGATGTACCAATTTGAAAACGACTATATCTTTGATAGCAGCAAAGCCCAAACTTTTTTAAATGAAAATGCTACTAGTTATAAAGAGGGGATTAGGGAGACGTTGAAGTAGATGAGAGTTCCGAGAGATTTTTTTGAGTGCTCGAAGTAAGGCATTTGCTAAACGATAATTAACACTATGTCAGGAACTGTGCCCAGTATCAATCCCTAAAAAGGTTAATCGTGTAATCCAACAACTCTTGCCCACCAGGCTCGCCATGGCCGGGAATGATTAATTCGGCTTTAGGAAAAGCAGCTTTAATTTTTGCTACTGTGTTCGACCAGTCATTTACATTAGCATCTTCCAGATTTCCATTGCCAGCATCAACCGCTTTAATTAGACAGCCACCGAAAAGCACTTTGTCCGGTGCGAAGTAGCTTACGATGTTATCTCGTGTATGGCCTTCGCCAACATATTTGTTGAATACTTTTTTCTTGCCAACAGGTATTTCAAGTTGGTTATCAAACCCATGTTGCGGCAGCGTATAATTATGTGACTTGGCCAGTTCAATAGTTTTGTTAGATGCATAGGAGGGAATTTGCCGGTCATGAAACTCTGCCAGTCCGCCTAAGCAGTCAGTATGAAAATGTGTAACGATAATACCTTTCACTTTGTATTTTAAATTGTTCTCCACCCAATCAATTAATTCTTTGGAGGTGGGGTCATCAGCCGGGGTATCGAAGATCAAGGCCTCACCTTTGTCAATAACGATCATTCCATTGCAGGCAACCTTTCCAAAGTCATTTGTATTAAGGTAGGAGATATGGAGTAAGGTATGCTCGGTAAGTTTTTCGATTGTTAAGGTTTCGCTTTCGTAAAGCGTATTTTTTTGCTGACCATTGCAGGCAACGCTTAATCCAAAAGATAAAATTACAATACACAATCTCATTTCTGATAGCTAATTTAAACCCTATACATCAAAGATAGTTATTCGGTTGAAAAAATGGACTTACACAAGGTAGGTATCCTACACCTTTTTAACTGCAAAAAACAGGTGTAGGATACCTCTTCCTAGGCTTCTCACATAACTCCAGTTAAACAGATAAAACATTTTACCTTTACGTTCATGAATCTGGATCGCTTTCGAGAGAAATCTAAAAATAAAGCTGCCGAGAATAAAAAATTTCTAGGTACACTCAGGAAGAAAGATCCGCGGAAGCTGGATGATGAATTTCATACGCTTCATGATGCGGTGTTTGATGAGATTGATTGCCTTACGTGTGCCAACTGCTGTAAAACAACCAGCCCTATTTTTTATCAAACCGATATTGAGCGGGTAGCTAAAAGTTTAAGACAAAAGCCAGGCGAGTTTATTGATCAGTATTTGCGCATTGATGAAGACAAAGATTATGTGTTAAAGTCATCACCTTGTCCGTTTTTGGATGCCGATAATTATTGCAAGGTGTATGATAGTCGCCCAAAGGCATGCCGCGAGTATCCGCACACCAATAGAAAAAAGATGGTGCAGATTATGGATCTTACCTATAAAAACACGTTGGTGTGTCCCGCTGTATTGGAAATAGTTGAACGACTTAAAAAGATTGATTTGTAGATATGTATTCATTTTTCAACAACGGATTTCTAGCAGCCGATAAAACATTTATTCACGTAAGTGATTTAGCAACCCAACGCGGCTATGGCATTTTTGATTTTCTTAAAACCGTAAAGGGCAAGCCACTTTTTTTTGAGGATTACTTGGATCGGTT
>JBBSBG010000508.1:0-2371 GCA_038251495.1 Cytophagales bacterium | reverse complement strand
GTTTAATAGAAATGGAATCTTGCTCCGATCTAAAAAATCAACTCCGGTGGCGATTTGAATTTTTCTTAATACGCCAACTGAACTATCGATGGAACAACCGCTTGGGCTTTCAAAATTCTCATCCAATGCCATTGCAATAAACTGATTCTTTTCAATTTTAAAAGAAGTTTGCAGCGGTTGGCCATGTGCGCTCCATTGCTCACAAAAAGAATGAAGCATTTGCTCGGCCAATTTCCCTTCTGCTTCAGTAAGAGCCCGACTACCTGTATATATCCAAACCCGGCTTTGTGCATTCAACTCTTCAAATGGTATAAACATGTCTTTCTATTTAATAAATCCTTACAGTGACTCTGCTATTAACTCTGCCAAATCCTTGACAGTCACTTCTGCTTCTTTCTCTTTATTCTTAATGCCATCCGTCATCATGGTCATACAAAACGGACACGCTACGGCAATAGTCTTTGCTCCAGTTCCAATTGCTTCTTCAGCGCGCTCGATATTAATGTCCTTATTCCCTTTTTCTGGTTCCTTAAACATTTGTGCACCACCTGCACCACAGCATAAGCCAGTTGTTTTGCAACGCTTCATCTCTATTAAGTCTGCATCTAATGCTTGAAGCACTTCGCGTGGAGCTTCGTAAATATTATTGGCCCTACCTAAATAGCATGAATCGTGATAGGTAATCTTCTTTCCTTTAAATGATCCGCCTTCCGCTAATTTAATTTTGCCTTCGTTGATTAATTGCTGAAGAAATGTGGAGTGATGAATAACTTCATAGTTACCACCTAATTCCGGGTATTCATTTTTAATCGTATTGAAACAATGCGGACAAGCCGTTACAATCTTTTTTACATTATAGCCATTGAGAACTTGAATGTTACTTATGGCCTGCATCTGAAATAAAAATTCGTTGCCCGCTCTTCTGGCCGGATCGCCCGTGCAAGACTCCTCTGTTCCTAACACCGCAAAGTTAGTCCCAACAGCATTTAAGATTTTTACAAAAGCCTTAGTCACACGCTTGGCGCGATCGTCAAATGAGCCTGCACAGCCTACCCAAAAAAGAATTTCCGGAGATTCACCTTTGGCAGTAAGTTCAGCAAGAGTAGGTACGGTCATGGGTTTTCCTTTTTTCGTTTTAGATCAACTAACTTTTGGATGTGGGCATCGCGTTGGTGAAGGCCTTCCTTTTTCTTGCTTTGGATTTCCTTTTCGTAGCCAATAATTTTCTTTTCCATAATCTCAACATAGTTATCCCAAGATTTACCCATTGAATATCGAATTGAAAAATCTCGTTCAAACGATTCAGGTTTCAATAGAATGGCTAGCGCAGCCCCCTTTGAAAAGTATGGATACCGAACTTGGAACGCCTTGAATAGTTCGTCAAGTGAACGATGTAACATGATTTCAGCCAAATCAACAAAATCTTTTTCTACTCTCCTGCCTGTAAGAGCTTCGCACTTAAATGCAAAAATGTCTTCCAATGAAGAAAGTCGGATGTTGTCAACAAGAATGACAGGCAGATAGAACGGAACCTTCAAATCGTATAAGTCCACTTTAACCTGATTGACGGTTGCACTTAGGCCATATTGCTGAACTCTGCTAATTTTAAAATCTGGTTTAAGCGCAGTGTCAAGGATAGACGAGAGTTCGCGAGGGTTTGGAGCACCTCCACCAGCAAACAGATCAATATCTATGGAAGAGCGATGGCCTAATTGTAAAGCTAAGTTTGTACCACCCACCAATCTAAAATTGCTTAACTCCTCAATCTTCATTAATTGATTTAGGACATTTTTAAGACTCTCAGAAACCATCTCGTAGTGAAGGTTCATAATTATATAGTATGGTATTGCCTTCTGGCGGTAGCCTTAAAAGCAGTTTTATTAATATTTAAAAAAGCAGATCCAAAAAGCATAGCTCCCTCCATCAGGTAGTAAGCATTTTTTAAAACCTCGCTACAAATCTCATTACCATAATAGGCAATTACCAACGCAATGTCTTCCAAATCGCCCCGCTCAAAAGTTCGGACAATAATTTTTTCATAATGCTCCACATCGTCTAATTTGGTAAGATCGCTATCCCAAAATAAATGTGCGGGCAGTTGGTTCACGATGTAGTTCATGGGCATTACTCTTTCGACCAGTTAAAGCGATCAGCCGCAGAAAATTTCCAGGGAGCGAAACTTGTTTCAATATTTTGAAACATACTATTCCATTGCGCTGGCGAACCAGATTCTTCCATAGCAACATATCGTCTCAACTCCAGTATTATCTCAAGCGGATTGATCATGATTGGGCAAGCCTCCACGCAGGCATTGCAACTTGTACACGAGTTTATCTCTTCTTTTGTGATATAATCGTTAAGTAAAGTCTTG
>JBBSBG010000507.1:0-2392 GCA_038251495.1 Cytophagales bacterium | reverse complement strand
ACCAGGTTTGGCACTACTTTTTGGCCGCGATAAATTTCTTCAGGCTGCAATTGTCGTCCATGCCCGGAAACGTGGCTGACCGTAATTCTGGAAATGCCCGCTTCAATTAAAGCAACGCGCACTTGATCTAATTGATTTTCGCGAATGATAGCGATGAGGAGTTTCATGCATGTACTATTTTACAGTTATCAAACATATTAATTTTTAATTCGGATTGATCATACCATACCCACGTTCGCCATGATAGTAATTATCCAACCCTTTCATCTCGGCTTCTTCTGTTGCACGAAGTTTAACAAATTTGTTCAAGACAAACAGAATAAGCAGTGTGCCTGCAGCCGCATAGGCGATGGCAATTCCTACCGCCAGTAATTGAATTCCAAATTGTTGCATGGCCGACCAACTTCCATCCGCAGCTTCAGCGGCTTCACGCATCCAACTATCGCGAATAAAAAAACTTAAGAACAATGCACCAATAATTCCACCCACACCATGGATTCCAAATGCATCTAACGTATCGTCATACCCAAGTTTGTTTTTTAATAAGATGGCATAATAACAAACTGCCGAAGCCAACACGCCAAGAATCATTGCACCGCCAACTTGCACAACACCAGCTGCGGGTGTAATGGCAACCAAACCAGCCAACACACCCGATACAAAACCTAACGCAGTTGCTTTGCCTTGATGCAAACCTTCAATGATCATCCACGCGATGGCACCTGCTGCGGCTGCAACTTGTGTAGCCGTTAATGCCTGCGCAGTAGAGAGTCCACTTGTTAAACTACTTCCGGCATTGAATCCAAACCATCCTACCCACAACAAGCCACCACCAATTAATGTCATCACTAAGTTGTTTGGTCGCATTTGTAAATGCTTAAACGATTTTCTTCCGCCTAAATACAACACGGCCACCAAGCCACTTATGCCTGCTGAAATATGAACGACAGTACCGCCAGCAAAATCAATGGCACCTTTCGGACCCATGTTAAAAAGAAATCCATCGGAAGCCCATACCCAATGACATAAAGGATTATAAACAAGCAATCCCCATAGCGCAATAAAAATACAATACCCTTTAAATGAAACGCGCTCGGCAAATGCACCAGCAATCAAAGCGGGTGTAATGATGGCAAACTTTGCCTGAAACATTGAGAACACATATTCAGGAATTCCATTTGAAACAGATTCATCAAGTCCTCGTAGCAAAAAGTTATCGGCATTCCAACCAATCCAGCCGCCCAACACATTCGGACCAAACGCCATGCTGTAGCCACAAATTACCCAAAGTAAAGTCATGATACCCATAGCCGCGAAGCTGTGCATCATGGTACCCAATACATTTTTTGAGCGCACTAATCCACCATAAAACATGGCCAGCCCGGGAATCATCAATAACACCAGGGCTGTTGAGGTTAGCATCCAGGCTGTCGCCCCGGTGTCAATAGCATTGTCCTGAGAAAAGGCGGATACTGGAGTCAGAAGGATAAAAACAAATGCAATGAGTATATAAACCGTATGTTTTTTCATCTTTTAGGGTTGGATTTTAACTTGACGCCTAAAAGTATAACCATTCAGAACTTAGACAAGTGTTAGGTGGATAAAAATATCTCCAACAGTCAAGCATCGTCTCTCGAAGAGGACGGTGCGATATGAAAAAGACAACAATACAATCAATGGTCATTTCGGGCGAATAAAACCAAGAACCAATTTTAGTTTATACTTTAATCGAGACCCGCAATCTCCGCATTGTTTGGACTAATCCTAACGGGATTCCGGATCGCGCGGCATTCTAGCGGCATTCTATAGTTAAAGTCGAGTCAGTTATATAAAATCATCACACTATAAAGTCTCATCCTGCTTGTCCGGAATGACAGCGGTATTATGCTTATAAAGCCAGCGCATCGCCCCCGAAAACGGGAGACACGGCTAGGCAGGGAGACCCGCAATCTTAGTAGGTTACTCCTACCATATATTCTTAACCTTCATGCACTCGATACAGAGTTGAAGTAAAATAAAAAAGTATAGCCCCCTAGTAGAGGCGATACACTATAGGGCATCTCTAAAAACTCCGCTTACCCTTCTCTTTTAGAAGGGGCAGGGGTTGAGGTAATGAGAGCAAGGGTTTTTAGAGATGCCCTATATGAAGTCTTATTTCAAGCTATCTATTCACTACGATCAACCTGTGGCACTGGCCGTTGACTATCGCGCGTATTTTTCTGAACCGCAATTGCCCCAAACAAGCTTAGCACAAATGACATCGCATAAAATCCTTTTTCACTTCGTATCAGTTCTGCATTCCATAAACCAATTACCAACAACACAATGGCAAGCACAGTTGAAAACCAAGCCAAGCTATAATAGATGTTCGTTACGGGAATTCCTTCGAGTT
>JBBSBG010000506.1:0-2401 GCA_038251495.1 Cytophagales bacterium | reverse complement strand
ATTTCTTCCGGTGTGCCAACGCGCTTTATTGGCAACATCTTCATCATGGTATGCATGATCTTATCGTTGTTCCAGAGGGCTTCACTAAATTTTGTTTTAATTAGACCCGGACAAATAACATTTGCGCGAATATTATCACCACCCCATTCCTTGGCCATTACTTTAGTAAGCGAGATTAACGCGGCTTTGCTCATACTATAAATGCCAAGACCATGCTCTGGGCGTAAGCCACCAACCGAGCTAATATTAATAATTGATCCCGATTTTTTTTCCTTCATCAAGGCATAGACTTTTTTCGATAATTCAAAAGGGCCTTTCACATTTACATTCATGATCTTATCAAAAGCCGCCTCATCCGTATCGACCACAGGGCCAAATGTTGGATTAGTGGCAGCATTATTCACTAAAATATCAACACCCCCAAATGCAGCAACGGTTTCGTTTACTAACCGATCTACATCCTGCATATTGCCCATGTGGCAAGCAACGGCAATTGCTTTTCCTCCATTTTCAATAATTGAATTGGCAACCTGCTCTACCGATTCTTTCTTTCGACTTGAAACAACAACACTGGCTCCGGCAGCACCGTAAATCTTTGCAATCGCTTCACCGATTCCTTTGCTGGCTCCGGTTATCACCGCAACTTTTCCTGATAGATTAAAATGCGAATTCATATTTAAAGAAATTATTTATTAACAGTAGATCTTGCTTCAAGTTAAAGAATAGAATGGTTTTGGCATTATTTTGATTCATTTAAATCCTTTGGCTCATTCTTTGCGTATTAATGGTTTTGAATTTTGTAATTTTATTTTTCTATACACTGATCACGTAATTAATTATTATGAAAATTAAGCATGCAAGTGCCTTGGGCGTTGCCCTCTTTTTAGGCACACTCACAAGTCAAGCGCAAGTCCTTAATAGACTGAAACAAAGAGCTGGCGACAGAACCGAGCAAAAAGCCGGTCAAGAAATAGACAAGCTTTTTGGAGGCAAAAAAAATAGAGATGGAACCGGCCAGTCAGGTGAAGGCGGAGCAAATGGTGCTGGCGGCAATGGTGGTGTTGGAGGCAACAATAATCCTTCTAATAATGGGGGTGCCGGATTAATTTCCACACCGCCTGATGTTAAACAAAACTTGACGGATGCCGAAGCAGCATATAAGAAGAGCAGCTATGGCGAAGCCCGGTATGCAGTTCAACAAGCCATGCTTGGCGTTGAACTGGAAATTGGAAACAAGATTTTAAAATCGCTACCAGAATCTGTGGTTGGATTAAATAAGGATGCTGGTGCCGATCAGGTAACAAGCACGGGCTGGGGTTGGGCTGGTCTTACCATTCAGCGCGAGTATAAAGGAGCCAAGGAAAAACAGTTGAACGTTATTGTTGCCAACAACTCAGTTATGATGGCCGGTGTAAATGCTTATCTCACTTCCGGTGGCTACGCTCAGCAAACATCAGGCGATCAAAACTGGAAACAAACTAAAGTAAAAGGCTATCGCGCTATTATTGAATTTAATGAGGGCAGTGGCTATAAATTAAGTGTACCAATCGGACAATCTTCAATCATTGTATATGAAGGAATCAATTTTGCTACAGAGCCTGACATGATGAAGGCCGCTGAGGCGATTGACATTGATGGTATTAAAAAAGAATTAGGCGAACAATAATCTGATTACGATGAAAAAAATTACACTACTTGGATTGGGAATTATAGCGTGCATGGCCGTTACTGCCCAGGACTTCGATAAAAATATTGCGACCGCGAGATCTACTTACTCATCGGGTAATTTACAAGACTCACGCTTTGCTATGGAGCAAATTCTGGCAGATTTAGATATGGCAATCGGGAAGGAGATTTTAAAACTACTCCCCACCAAAGCAGGCGCCTTGACTATGATAGAAGCAGAGGACAATGTTTCAGGAACGGGAAGTTATGTTGGTTTATATGTAAACCGGCATTATGGTGCTGATACGAAAAGAGCTTCTATCGAAATCATGAATAACTCACCAATTATTAATTCGCTCACAGCAATTTTAAGTATGCCAATACTTGGAGGAATGATGCGAGACGAGAATCAGAAAATTGTAAAGATTCAAGGCTACAAATCAATTCTTAACAAGCAAGTCAATACCGAAACAGGTAAGACTGACTATGAATTGCAGATACCGATGAACAATACGTTGCTGACATTGAATATGGATGATACTTCAGAAGGAGACATTACAGCGGTTGCCAATGGAATTCAATTAGCCAAGATTGTGCAGATAGCGCAGTAAACATTTGAGTCAATAAATATTGAGGCCGGTAGAAAAATCTATCTGTCTTTTTATTTTAGCGAGGTTAACAACATCTTCCTAAACTCTACTTCAGCACCTTCTGCCTGCAAGGCAATTTGTCCTTT
>JBBSBG010000505.1:0-2407 GCA_038251495.1 Cytophagales bacterium | reverse complement strand
GCCAGCGAAGCGGAGGAAAAGCGGAAGGCTGAACTAGAACGCGAAAAGGAAAGGCGTAGGCAGCACTACATGAGCAAAGTGAAAACTGGCCAACCCACTAAAGCTGCCCGATTCTATGAGGAGCAAGTGGAGGAAACTTCTGGTAAAGAAGAAGTGAAACCGAAAACCCTTTGGGGAAAATTTGTAAAGTGGTTGAACAACTGATCAGTGAAAACTAAAGAGTGCCCTTCATGTGCGATGGAAGTAGACGCAAAAAGCAAAACCTGCCCGATTTGCAGCTACGAATTTGCTGAATACCCAAACCCCATCAAGTGGTTGGCAATATTGCTTATCATTGTGTTTATCTTGATGATGATTTTTTGAAGGCATAGGATTATCAGCACCTACCTGAGGCAATAGTCAATACCCGGAAACTTTATTCCACATTTTTTCTCGTTTCCATTGAAGCCTTCTTTCTTCAAAAAAGAATTGCCTCACTCTTTTCTCCAAATGACGGGTAAATGGCGGGCGAAAATGGCATACACTCTCAGTTTATGCCCGTTAAAACTTGTACCATTGTGCTTTAAAAAATTGTGATGCAACAACCAGAACTGGGAAGAAGACTTACCGCTTTACGTAAAGAAAGAAACCTTACACAGGAAGAGTTAGTGGAAAAAAGCCACGTTAGTGTGCGCACTATCCAACGTATTGAAAGTGGTGAGGTATTACCACGTCTATCCACCGTGAAAATTTTATTGAATGCACTTGGGGAGAGTTATGAGTCATTTTCAACAAAACTAAACCAAGACATGCAACAACAAAACGTTTTACCAAACGCCAACCGAAACGCAGTGTTAGTAGCTGCCTTGGCCGGAGCTGTTTACTTAGTAACTGAAATCACTCTCGGAGCGATGGACCTCACATGGCTTACAGGCCATCATGACGACTGGGGATATTGGATGAATGCCATTTATACGGGACTTACGGTTGTGATGGTGATTTCATATATTTTATTTGCGCGAGGATTTATTACGTTGAGTGTTGTATTCGAAAACTCTTTGCTGAAGGTTATGGCCTACCTGCTAATTGTTGCTGTGGTCGGTATGGGAATTTTAGATGTAAGTTCCTTGTTAGCAAATGACATTGAGAGTTTATGGATTCCTTACTCTGTGGCTGCGTTGTTGCTTGGAGCTTTAAGCATTGTATTTGGAGTATCCCTCATTCGTCTGCAAGACAGTATGGGCGAACTCGCGCGCATCGCTGGAATATTGGAAATTGTAATGGGTTGCATGCTTGTTACAGTGGTACTTTTTTTCGTCACCTATGTCATTTTAATACCTGCTACAATAGTGGAGATACTGGTGCTCTATCGCGGGTATGAATACTTGTGCAAGAACACAGAGGTTGCAGTCGCGGAGTAATTCGAATATTATAAAGGTATCTCTTGAAACTTGCCCGGTCAAGTCTGCTACTAACCTTTGTCCTTTTTCTATTCCCAAGCGACTTCGACAAGGTAGGTATGTTACGCCATTGGATTTTTAGAAATGCTCATAAAACAAGTTCCTAATTAGTAAATATCTATTCTATGAAAATTAAAATTGCAGGAGTAACCGTGCTGTTATTACTAGTTGTGTTTTTTTATTTCGGTTGGCGTACACCACCCCTTTCTGATAACCATGGAAAAACAGATACACATTTATATTTGAGTGATGGCGACAGTCAGCCGTTAATAGTAGCGTTTGGAGGAGGCTCCGGAGGAAATGATTGGGAACGAAATTATTTGAAAGACAAGCGTGACTCATTGCTTGCTCATGGGTTTGCTGTGCTCGCAATAGGGTATTTTAAAACCGATAACTCACCCGGTTCATTGGATCGCATTTCACTCAATGCTATTGCCGATACAATTCTTAGTATCGCCAGACGAACACCACAAATAGACACTACTCGTATTATTTTGATGGGGGCATCCAAGGGAGGCGAGTTAGTATTGAATTTGGCCAGTCGGTTTTCATGCTTTAAAGGAGTGGTTGCTCTTTCCACTTCTCATGTTAGTTTTCCTGCTCTCACGCTATCGGCCAATACCTCTTCGTGGATGTACAATAATCAGGAAGTGGTATATGTGCCCGCTCCGTTCAAAATCATATGGCCAGCTTTACAGGGTGATTTGCTGAGCGCGTTTTCAATGATACTGGAAAATACGGAGGCTGTGGCGCAAGCTGAAATTGAAGTGGAGAAAATCAACGGGCCGATTCTGATTTTTTCTGCCGATCAGGATGAACAATGGCCCGCTACAAAAATGTCGCAACAACTGGTGGAACGATTGGAGCGAAAAAACTTTGTACATTCATATCAACACATTTTGGTGAAGGGCATGCATGCAGAACCACTGAATCACTTTGAAAAAGTCTATGCGTTTCTGGATAGCCTG
>JBBSBG010000504.1:0-2423 GCA_038251495.1 Cytophagales bacterium | reverse complement strand
GGTAATCGGCTTAGTACAGTCTCCATCATTTCAGTTTGAATGCGCTGAATTTCTAGCAATCGCTTACTTTGATTAATTAATAAGTGATCCATTTTCTTATGAAGCAGTTGAATCTCGAGTTCAGCCTTTAGATTTATTTTATAGTCGTGCTCAGAGCGGGCACGATCTTTTGATTCTTGCCTATTCTGGCTCATCATAATAATGGGAGCTTGTATGGCAGCCAAACAAGAGAGAATCAGATTTAATAAAATAAAGGGATACGGATCAAATGACCTATTGCTCAGCCACAAAATGTTGGCTACAATCCAAATCAGAATGAATCCAAAAAAAGCAGTTATAAAAGTCCAGCTACCACCAAACTCGGCAATCTTGTCGGAAATTTTATCGCCAAATGACAGGTTAACATCCTGGTCAAAATCAACATTCTCCGAAAGAATCTTATTTTCAGAAATGCTGTTAATTACTTCATTCTCCAGCTCGTCCAGTTCACCAAATTCACTAGAAAGCATTTGATTCAGATAAGCCTTCTTGATTTTAAGAAGTTGGTCATCGCCAAGAAAATCATAATCAGTTACGTTGGGATATTGCCCTTTAATATAGGCAACCATATTTCTATCCAGTGATGACACAGGTATTGCATGTTCCGCAGTATAATCTTTCCCTGAAATGGAACACGTAATTTTCTCATTCATAATTATAAATGGCGTTTAATGAACGGTAAAGTAGGTATTACAATCTACATTTGATACTTCAGAATTCATTCAGAATCATCACTTTTCTTTGCATGGATGTCAACTACCTATTCAAACCTTAAGTCAACTCGCTTTGGAGCGATCCTTTTAATGATTTGGCTGATTTTAGGTGTTTCTCTCGTTACCAGAATTTCCCTGCTTGTCAAATCATTTGCGCAAGCCGACCTAACCTTTTTTCAACTTGTTGGTGCATTTGCTTTTGGAACATTCTTCGATCTTATTTCAGCCGGCTACACGATCATCCCACTCTTACTTTATCTGTGGTTCATTCCGAGTAAGTTATTTGAAAAGAAGTGGCATCGTTTCATCCTCTATGCATTTTTCTTTGTCCAGATTTTTTTACTCTTGTTCAATGCCGTTTCAGAATGGCTCTTCTGGGACGAGTTTACAACCCGGTTCAATTTCATTGCCGTTGACTATCTGGTTTATACAACCGAAGTTATCGGCAACATTCAGCAATCGTATCCAATAACGTGGATCGTAATCATGATTGTATTGGTATCGTCAGCAATTTTTTATCTGATAAAAGCACGCATTGATGAAAGCTTGCAACAACCTATACATTTTAAGTCTCGATCAGTATGGGCATTAGGAATTTTTAGTTTACCTATTTTGAGTTTCTTTCTTATCTCTAACACCTATCATAACTTCAGTTCAAATACAATTGCCAACGAGTTAGCAGGTAATGGGCTCTACGAATTATTTGCCGCCTATCGAAACAACGAACTCAACTACACACAGTTTTATCCACACCTGCCAGAGCAAGAGGTAAATGATAGGCTTACCAGCTCAATGTTACCTGAGCTTGTCCCTAATAAGGAGTTTTCACTTAGCCGAAATGTGACTAATCCCAACCCGGAAAACAAATTGAATGTTGTTTTGATAAGCATTGAAAGTTTCAGTGCCGAGTTTATGGGTATTTTCGGAAACACAGAAGGTATCACTCCCTTTCTCGACTCGCTTTCTAAACACAGTCTAAGTTTTACAAATTTATATGCCACGGGTACCCGCACCGTGCGCGGACTGGAAGCATTAACGCTAGCCGTTCCTCCCACGCCAGGTCAATCGATCGTGCGCAGGCCAAATAACGAAAATCTTTTTACGCTGGCCTCAGTGTTCAACAAAAAAGGTTATGTAAGCAAATATCTTTATGGTGGCTATAGCTACTTCGATAACATGGGGCCTTATTTTAGCAGCAACGGCTACCAAGTAGTAGATCGTAGTTCACTTGCTGATTCTGAAATTGATTATGAAAACATTTGGGGCGTTGCCGATGAAAATCTTTTTACACTATCGTTAGCGGAAATTGATAAAGCGGTGGCTACTCAACACCCCTCATTTACTCATATCATGACAACAACTAATCATCGCCCATTTACGTATCCCGATGGAAGAATTTCAATTCCATCGCATACCAGTCGGCAAGGGGCAGTAAAATATACCGACTATGCTATCGGCAAGTTTATAAAAGAAGCTAGTAAAAAGGACTGGTATACAAACACCATATTTATAATTACATCCGATCACTGCGCATCCAGTGCGGGGAAAACAGATTTGCCAATAAATAAATATAAAATTCCTATGCTGATTTTCTCCCCTGCTGATGTTAAACCAGGAATACAAGATCGGTTGATGAGTCAGATTGACATTGCCCCCACATTATTGGGTATG
>JBBSBG010000503.1:0-2433 GCA_038251495.1 Cytophagales bacterium | reverse complement strand
CAGACCGACTGGAAGTGCCCGAATTATGGGAATGGGTGGAGCTCAAACAAGCTTAGGTGGAGATTACAGTTCAGCTTACTCAAACCCAGCTGGACTAGGCATGTTCAATAAATCAGAGTTTTCAATCTCGCCCGGATTTAATTCAAATAAAATCAATTCAGATTATTTAGGAAACCCTCTTTCTGATTCAAAGACAAATCTTCACATTCCAAGTTTAGGGTTCGTCTTTCAGAACGAACAAGATGGTCGCAATGGTTTCTTAAGTGGTGCCTTCGCAGTTTCTTATAGTCGAATCAATAACTTCAATCAAAATTTTAGCTACGAAGGATTAAATGACAATACTTCCATCATTGACTACTTTCTTCAAGATGCTACCGGGCTTCAACCTGACTCTTTTTCGTTTGGTGGCAATAATTTTAACTCCCCAACTGGATTGGCATACAGTAATTTTCTGATTGGTGAAGCAACAATACTAGATCCCAATGCTGATCCAACTCAGTACTTCACAGATGTGCAGGGTAAACCCTTACAAGCGGAAAGAGTGCAGACGCAAGGCGCACAAAATCAATGGAGTTTTTCATACGGAGCCAATTTCAATGATAAATTTTTTATTGGCGGTGGAGTTGGCTTTACAACACTAAGATTTGAGACGCAGAAAAGATATTCAGAAAAGTTTTCGGATGGTCCTTTATTTGATCTGTCATTAGCTGAAAACCTAAGCATACGTGGTTCAGGTATTAACGCAACAGGAGGTTTTATTTACAGGCCTATTGAAATACTTCAACTGGGTGTTTCCTTTACAAGTCCTACCCTTTATAAATTGACAGACGCCTACAACGCCAACATGAATACTTCTTGGGACGATTGGGATTATTTTGGAGATGGCTCCCAAATTTTACGTAATGAAAGTGAATTAACAGATGATGTTATCTCTGAGTATGACTTGAGAACGCCCGGGCGCTTGAATCTTGGTGCCTCAGTTTTCTTTCAGAAATACGGGTTTCTATCCGCTGATGTTGAAATGGTAAATTATTCAGGAGCTAAATATTCATCAAGTATTTCAGGAATCTCATACAATTCAGATAATGAAAATATCAAAACACTTTACCAACCGACTGTTAATTACCGAATAGGTGGCGAGTTCAGATATGAGAGTTATCGTATCCGTGCGGGTATTAGTTATATGCCAGATCCATTTCGATCAAAACAAAACGATGTAAGTCGCGACATTACTTCCCTATCCGGTGGATTGGGCTATCGAGCCAAGAAGTTCTATATAGATGCTGCGGTAGTCTTCACACAAGGCAACTCCTCCTACAGGCCCTACAGAGTAAACTCGCAGTTTAGCCCAGTGGTTGAGTTAAATAATAAAACAACTTTCGGGATGCTAACGCTTGGATTTCCTTTTTGAGTTTAGTTTTTCGATTCAATCGCTTTCAAAATATCAGAAGGTGCAATTGAATTTCTTTTAATACAAATTTTCGCCTGCTTATAAATAGAGAGCCGCTGCGATCGTAAAAATTCAATCTGATCTTTTAATGCTTCAGGATGTGTATCTGCTAGTAATGGACGCTCCTCTACTTTTGTTTTCATAATTCGGGTAGCAATCTCTTTGGCCGAAACATCTAAAAAAATTGTTTGCCCATATTGTTTCATAAAAGCCATATTATCAAAATAGATTGGCGCACCGCCACCAGTTGCCATAACAAAATCTGACGCATGTTCAGTAAGTTGATGCAAGAGTTTGTGTTCAATACTTCTAAATAATTCTTGTCCTTGTTTTTTGAAAATATCCTTTATGGGAGCATTCATTTGCCGTTCAATCTCATGATCGAGATCAATAAACGGCAACTTCAGTTTTTCAGCCACATGTTTTCCAAGTGTCGACTTCCCGCTGCCCGGCAAACCAATAAGAAAAATTTTCATTTTAATAAACTCAGAATTTCTTGGGCCGATGGCGTATCGTTGTGATGCCAGTTGCCTAACACGGTGCCGTTATTCCACAATGCAATACCGGGGTTCGATCGGATAATTGTTTTTAGAACCGTTGCATCCGCAAAGTAATAAGGAACTGCCAATTGATGTTCATGCCTAAACGCTTCCATGGCTTCCGACCCTGAAGAAGTAATTACAAAACAGTCAACCTTTCCTTCTAATTGCTCAGTCAATTTCTTAATCTCAGAAATATTGTCTGTGGATGCTTTACTTACGTCAAACATTACAATCAGCAATTTCTTCCCTTTAAAAGTATATTGAGTCATGTCCTCTCCTTCTGGGCTACTTACCGAATAGTCAGTAATCTTTGGCTTAATCTTATCTTCGTTCAAGATATGCGAAGAAATATATTTGTATCCTTCCTCTGTAAGAAATTTAGTGTCTCTAACTTCCCTGCCATCTTTTTCAAAAACGTATTCGATAATCGGTTGCTCAGGT
>JBBSBG010000502.1:0-2434 GCA_038251495.1 Cytophagales bacterium | reverse complement strand
CTTGACTACCCGGCCGATAAACTCAACCTGTGGATAGTTGCCGATGGATCAACTGACAAAACTGTGGAAATGGCGCAAAAATTCCCCACAGTTACCACTTTTCACTCGCAAGAGCGGAAAGGGAAAATACATGCCGTAAACCGGGTAATGAAATCCGTTAAAACACCCATTGTTATTTTTTCAGATGCCAACACGGTATTGAATAAAGATGCCATAAAAAATATTGCCCGTCACTTCAAAGATGAAAAAGTAGGTGGAGTGGCTGGTGAAAAACAAATTGTTGATAATAAATCTGATAATGCCTCAGGCTCAGGCGAAGGAATGTACTGGAAGTATGAATCTGCCTTAAAGAGAATGGATTCAAATCTCACCACAGCGATTGGGGCAGCAGGTGAATTGTTTGCTTTACGAACTGAATTATACCACGAAACAGAACCCGATACTCTTATTGAAGACTTCGTTACTTCCATGAGAATTGTTGCTAACGGGTATCGCTTTGTTTATGAACCTGATGCGTATGCAATTGAAACAGCATCGGCCACTATTGGTGACGAGTGGAAACGAAAAGTGCGTATTTCAGCAGGCGGCATTCAGGCAATAATAAGGTTACCAGAACTTCTTAATCCTTTTCGTTATGGACTGGTTTGCTGGCAATACGTTTCGCATCGGGTGCTGCGATGGACATTAGCTCCTTTGGCTCTGCCTTTAATTTTGATTACAAACATTTTTCTATTCAATCAGTCGCTGTTTTATAAAGTATGCCTGTTTGGCCAACTTACCTTTTATTCTGTCGCACTATTAGGACATCTATTAAAAGATAAAAAAATCAGCATTAAGGGATTCTTTGTCCCCTATTACTTTTCAATGATGAATCTTTCTGTATTTGCCGGAGTTGTCCGCCTAATTCGAAAGCAACAATCTGTTGTTTGGGAAAAATCGGAGCGAGCTTAAATTAGATTGATTTACTATTTCGTTCATCGTTTTGATAATAATCATCTTTAATACTGATAGCCATCAGGATTTTAATGAATACTTCGGCTTACATTTAGAAAAAGAACTATACTATTATGGGAACTATACTATTACCAACCGATTTTTCTGCTAACGCAAACAATGCATTGAATTATGCTGTAGAAATAGCTGAGTTAACCGGCACATCATTGCAATTACTTCATGTTTATACGCCAATGGTGCCGCCCAATAGTGTAATTCGTGCCTTAATAACAGACGAGGTACTGGATGCAAAAAAAGAAAATTTAGAAAAGCTTATCGTGCAATCAAACACGATAAAGTCGATGTACCCTAAGCTACAGGTTGCCATTAGATCGGAGGTTGGAGAAACAGTCTCCACGATTCTTTCTTGTGCAAATGAAATAAAACCTGAACTAATTATAATGGGTACGTTAGGAGTTAGCAACATTACGCGAATGATCTTTGGCAGCAACACAGCTGCGGTCGTTAGCCAATCGAGTTTTCCGGTCTTGTGCATACCTTCAGAATGCTCCTTTCAGCTACCCAAGCGAATTTTGTTTGCCACCACTTTTTCATTTGACGACATGAAGGGGATAACCCGGCTAGCAACTCTTGCCAAACTTTTTAAAAGCGAGATACTGGTTGGCCACGTGGATACCTCTTCAAGCGAAGAGCCAAATGATTCCTCAATGAAAAAATTCTTGCAGGAAATTAAACTACTTACCGACTATGTGAATATTAGCAGTTGTGTGGTTAGCGACCATAATGTAAGTATGGGCCTAGAGCAGATCATTAGCAAGAATGATATCAACATGCTTGCGCTTTCAACGTTTAAGAGAACTTTCTTTGAGAAATTCTATAAACCAAGCCTTGCAAAAAAAATGGTACTGTACCCAATGCTACCCATAATCGTCTTTCAAAACCCACGCGATGAAGAAGGTACCGGGTCAGATTTTTAAGTTTCATCTCCGTTCTCAGCTCTTTCAATCGTTTCAGTAATAGACGATACTATATCATCCAATCTTTCAGCAGACTCTTGCAGATGTTCATTTGCAGTGCGCATTTCATCACTCATCGGTATTGCCTTCATTAGATTAACCAAGCCTAGAATGCTAGCTAACGGACTACGAAGTTTGTGTGCATTAATAAAGGCAGCTTCTTCAAGTGCTTTATTCTTTGTTTCAAGTTCGGCAGTTCTTTGCTGAACAATTCTTTCCAGATTCTCATTGATATTTTCAATCTCCCTTGCCTGCATACGAATGGCTTCATTGCTTGCTCGCAAGGCAAGCCGCGCACGAATCTCACGAATGACAAGGTTGTACCGGGTTTGAATTAATACTATGGTGAACAATGCCACGGCTGCCAGCAATAACCCTCCGTTAACAAAAAACTGATCAAAACTTAGAGTAGGATTTGTAAACAGAAAGTAAATTGTTACCAAAGCAGAAATAAAAACGATGAT
>JBBSBG010000501.1:0-2436 GCA_038251495.1 Cytophagales bacterium | reverse complement strand
TCGGTTTTGGCGTGCTTCATATTATTTATGGAGCCATGATGTTTAAGAAATACGATCGATGAAAAACCCGTTCGAAAACTTAGACAAGGTGATGGAGCATCGGGTGCGGTTGCAGATTATTTCTGTGCTGGTTGCGAATGACTCGTATGATTTCAATGCCTTGAAAGATTTGCTGGACGTAACGGATGGAAATCTGGCCACCCATTTAAAAGCCTTGGAGCGGGAAAAATATATTTCAATCAGCAAATCATTTATTGATCGCAAACCCAACACGCGTTATAAGGTAACAGAACGTGGACGAACTGCTTTTAAGAAACACCTCGATGCGATGGAAGAATTAATCAAGCAACAGCGGAAGTAAAAAAATTTAACCATTAACTTTTAAATACAAAGTACTTTTAATAATAACTAAATGAATATGGAAACAACAACCCCCAACCTTTTCGAGCGATTCAACCAATGGATTACCGAATCCATTATGGTAAAACTTTTCTCTATCGGTTTTTTGATTCTCATTTTATTAATTCCTGCTTCCTGGATTGAAAGCTTAATCCGCGAACGGCAAGGCCGGGCGGATGAAGTTATTCGTGAAGTATCTGAAAAATGGTCGGGCGACCAGACTTTATCAGGGCCCGTGCTGATGATTCCGTTTACTAAAATTGAAACAATAAAACGATGGAATGACGGTAAGCAAATTGAAGAACTAAAAGAGACAGCACACAAAGCTTATTTCTTACCAGAAATTTATAAGGTAACTAGCAAGGTTAAAACTGAGAAGTTGCAGCGTGGTATTTTTGATGTAGCCGTTTATGAAAGTGATATTGCCATGGCTGCAAGTTTTGATACGCCTGACTTTACTAGCTGGAATATCCCTGATGAACAAGTGCATTGGAAGGAAGCGATATTGATTAATGGAATAACTGATTTGAGGGGGATAAGTAAGAACCCGGTTATTCAAAACGGAAGTAAGAAACTTTTGTCGGAGCCCGCCAGTGACGTTGGTTTGGTGATTGAGGCGCAACAATATTTACAAACTGAGTATGATGGTGAAGTTGCAACAGCAACGCGTAGTAAACTTGTAAGCGGAATTGTTACTCCATTGGGTTGGACAGAACGTGCAAATTTTGTTTCCGACTTTTCAATCAAGCTAAGTTTAAAAGGTAGTCAAAGTCTTTACTTTGTTCCCACCGGAAAATCTACGGAAGTAAAAGCCGAAGGCGCATGGCCTTCGCCAAGTTTTGAGGGTAAGCTATTGCCTGAAGATAGAACCGTAACTGAAGAAGGGTTTTTTGCTTTCTGGAAGGTCCTTTCTTTTAATAGACCATTTTCACAAAAATGGATAGACTCAGAGCAATCACTTAGCGGGTCTGAATTTGGGTTAAGACTTTTGATTCCAGCCGACCAATATCAAAAAAGTATTCGCACAGCAAAGTATGGCGTGTTAATTATCATTTTAGCATTCACCGCTTTATTCCTTGTTGAGATAACAACCAAAATAAGAATTCATCCATTTCAATATATTTTGATTGGAGTTGCACTAATTATCTACTACACACTGTTGCTATCACTTTCCGAACAAGTAGGCTATAATATCGCCTATGCAATTTCTTCTGTCGCAACTATTTTACTTGTGAGTTTTTATGCTACCAGTTTTCTGAAACGAAAATCGATCATTTTGCTATTTACCACATTGATGACCTGTTTTTATGTTTTCATATTTGTAATTATTCAGGCGCAGGATTTCTCATTGTTGATCGGAAGCGTGGGCTTATTCCTGATCATTGGATTCTTAATGTATTTCTCACGGAATATTAAGTGGTACAACGATCAAAAATCATTGGCCTCAGAATGACCTCACTCCCAAGCCCCTCTCCAGAGGAGCGGGGCTTGGGTTATGTATATTGAATTTGTGCTTCGAGCAGTTTCGCATACTACTTTAGTTTGTTTGAGATTGCTTGAAAATGAGCATCTCAAAGCAACAATGAATAGGCCCCCTCTCCTCTGGAGAGGGCAGGGGTGAGGTCTTAAACCTTTTTTATTACCTTTCCTCTCATGATAAAAACATTTTTTCTTTTATGTCTGCCATTTGTTTGTGCAGCGCAACATTTGGTAGCTCCGTCCGATCATATTGTTAATGACCGCTGGCAAGCGCACTGGATTGGTCCTAAGGAAGGAGTAACTCAATACGGTGTTTATCATTTTAGAAAATCATTTGAATTAAAAAAGAAGCCCTATCAATTTGTTGTTAACATCTCGGCCGATAACCGCTATCGTCTTTTTGTTAATGGAAATTACATAACTGATGGTCCGCAAATCAGTGATGCAAGACATTGGAAATTTGAATCGCTCGATATTGCTTCTTTCCTTAATGTGGGCAAAAATGTTTTGGCGGTTCAGGTTGTAAATTTTGCTGAAGAGGCTCCGGTTTATCTTATG
>JBBSBG010000500.1:0-2444 GCA_038251495.1 Cytophagales bacterium | reverse complement strand
CCACTGGTGCATAGAATTTCAATAGCAATTTCATAAGGGTAGTTTTTCCGCTACCACTTGCGCCAACAATGGCGGTAATTTTTCCATCAGGAATAATCAGATTAATGTCCACAAGCACCTTAGGTGAGTGGGGACCTTCATATTGAAAAGAGACATCTTTTAAAATTATAGAACCACTCGCCTCCCTCTCCTCTAACCTCACCCCCAACCCCTCTCCAGAGGAGAGGGGGGCGGACTCCTCATTTTCCAGTGCATGAATTTCACCTATTCGCTCCAAACTTATTTTGGCATCTTGCCAATCGCGACTGAAAGCAATAAACTCGTTGACAGGGGCATTCAGTTGCCCGATTATATACTGCACGGCCAGCATCATACCGAGCGTCATTTGTCCGTCCATCACAGCAATAGCAGCCATTACGGTGATCAGCATGTTTTTAGATTCGTTTAAAAACATGCTACCTGCATCTTGGTATTGTTGCAATTTTGTTGAGGCAACATTAACACGAAAAAGCTTGGCCTGAATGCGCTCCCACTCCCATCGTTTCTGCGTTTCGCAATTGTTCATTTTAATTTCACTCATGCCTTGCACGGTCTGAATGAGAGTACTCTGATTGTCGGCCATTTGCTGAAAGCGTTTGTAGTCAAGCTCGGCTCTGCGCTTTAAAAACAAAAGTATGAACACTACATACACGGTGCTCATACCAAAGAAGACAAGAAAGATGGGAATGTTGTAAACTGCCAGCACGATCCCAAAAATGATGAAGTTAAAGAAGGAGAAGAGAATGTTGAGTGAAGAGGTACTTAAAAAGCGCTCAATGCGGGAGTGATCTTCGATGCGTCTTAAAATGTCGCCAATCATTTTGCCTTCGAAGAAAGCCATTGGCAACTTAAACAGCTTAACGAGAAAATCGGAGATGATGGAAATATTAATAAGGGTACTAAGGTGTAGCAAAATCCACCTGCGAATAAAATCAACTGCCATGCGGCTAATAAATAGCATCATTTGCCCGGCCAGTACTAAATATATGAATTGAATATTTTGCGTGTTGATGCCCACATCCACAATGGATTGGGTAAGAAAGGGCAGTGCCAGTTGGATCAGGCTACCCGCGAGTAAACCGACTACCAATTGCATGAGCATCTTGCGATGATTTTTCAAGTAGCCAAATAGATACGTCAGGCTCTTGCGTTTATTTTTTAGAGCCTCTGGTTCGTGCTCAAAGAATTGTGGAGTTGTTTCAAGGAGTAACGCCACTCCTGTTTCGTGGCCATTGTCTTTTGTGGAGAGCCAACCTTTTTTAAATTCTTCAAAAGAATAGGTGATCAGACCCACGGCCGGGTCGGCTACAAACACCTTTCCCTCATCCCCAGCCCTTCTCCCCATGGAGAAGGAGGCTTTGGAGATTTTGTAAACGACCACAAAATGGCGCTGATACCAATGGACTATACAGGGAAGTACCGCTTCTTCAATTAGTTTATCGAAAGGAATTTTTACGCCAATTGTACGAAACCCGATAGCTTCAGCCGCATCGCTGATGCCTAAAAGTGAAACTCCTTCGCGGGTGATAAAGGACTTGTTTCTGAGTTCGTGCAACGGATAACTGCGCCCGTAAAACTTAGCCAATATACGCAGGCAGGTTGGACCGAAGTCCATTTGATCCAGTTGCTTGTAGGTAGAGAAATCATTTATCAAAATTTCATCATTAACAAGCGGAAGTTAGTAAACGGAATTTTTTACAACTCGCTGTTTTATGAGCTTAAGGCACCTGTGAAAGTTTATTTTACCAAGGCTTTTGTTTTTTATAAACTATTGATTCTATGAAAGTTACTCCCCCCCCCCATTATTTTTTACTTTACAAAAAATCTTACATGGTAGGCACTAAGTGTCCTAAACACGTAAGAACATAGGTCACATAGAGAAAGGAAAAAGATTGAAGATCATCGCTTTGTTTTTTAAAATTCATTAAAGATTACATATGAAAGAAATTTATGTTTGCCTACTAATTCTCTTTTCGACATCCGTGGCAAAGGTTTGAAATTATAAACCTTTAGCTCGAAGAAATCAGATATTACTTCATTATCGGTTTATATCGATTAAATAAATTCCCCATCGTTATTGTTGGTCGCCTGTCCAACAATCCTCAACTGTTAATACATCTCAACTCTTCCACGTGTATAACTAGTCCAAACTCATCGCCCAAACCATCATAATAGCTTGCTGTACTGTAGCGATATTCTGTTGGGTGTTCTGCCAAATTCCAGCGAGATTGACACGAATTATTATGAACATAGTCCAATTTTTGCTTGAAGAACTTTTCATTTATTAAATCAATGCTCATCGAATTACGTTTCCAAACCTGATACTTCCGATCTTTCAATCCTACGTACAACAACTCCAGTGCTGCTTCACCTTTTTCTATTTTTATCTTTTCTACTAATGCTTT
>JBBSBG010000499.1:0-2451 GCA_038251495.1 Cytophagales bacterium | reverse complement strand
ACAGCCGTAATTTTTAAATTCAGATTTTCCTGTTCTAAAAATTCTTTTAATCGGGTATCATTCGGATTTTTCTCTGAAGATTCCTTCATGCTGGCAAGCCATTCTTTTGTTGCAAAGCCAAGTGCGCGGCATAACTGTTCACCACGAATTCCAAATCCAATAACTCCTAACCGAATCGGAGAACCTGACATTGGCCCAGAAGCTGGAGGCGCAGCGGCCCTAATGTTTAACGTTTCTAGCAAGAATTCCTTTTCCTGCTTGGCCGAGCCCGTTAATTTTGCTCCAGCAAACCAAACAGTGCCCAGCACGGGTATGCCGGCTAAGCTCTTGAGCATATCGCGCCTGCTCCAACGATTGAAAATAGTATTTTCGTTTTTCATGATTAATTTCTTTTGCTGTTAAATATTTATCCGTTAGCAGGTTCTACTTTCTTCCGATTAAATAATCGCTCTATACCAAATGAAGTGTAAACTGGAAACTGGTAAAGAACCAGCAGCGCTGCCAATTCAATTAAATTCTTATTCACAATCCAGTAGCTTCCTTCGGCAGGTCCTTGTTCCAAACCGGGGAATGGCGGATGAGCCAGGTAGTACATGGCAAGCAACAAGATGCCACCAACACAAGCCCACCTAATCTTAAATCCTATCAATAAACCAACACCTACAGCAATAAGCCCAACAATATTCAAGGTGTCTACAACGCCAATCATTGAATCTCCAGATATCCAAACAAAAAATGGCTTAAAGAAGGAAGCGCTTAAAAGGTACCCCTTCGAGGTCCATGCAGGATTGTACAACTTCAAAACACCTTCATATAAAAAGTGCCACCCAATTAGGATGCGAAGTAAAATGAGGGTGCCATTTTGCCCCGTAGAAAACTCGTTCGATTTCATAATTAGTTCGGTTTTTAATTGTACGATGTTAGCTCCTGAAACTCTCTTAAAAAATGACAATAGTCAGCCGAGAACATAATCTCGCTCATATTCGATAAGGCGTTGTGGTTTTGGATTCCTGAATAGAAGTAATTTCATTCCGAGCCTTTTCCTTACCTTTGCGGCTTATTTTAAAATCTCATGATTGCTGTTAATAATCTTTCGCTTCAGTTCGGCAAGCGAGTTCTTTTTGATGAAGTAAACCTAAAATTTACAGGTGGAAATTGCTACGGTGTTATTGGCGCTAATGGAGCAGGTAAGTCAACGTTTTTAAAAATCCTTTCCGGAGATATTGACCCTACTCGTGGAAAAATTAGCATCGATCCCGGTAAGCGGATGGCTGTGCTTAGGCAAAATCATTATGAGTTTGACGAAGTGCCAGTGTTGGATACAGTTATGATGGGGTTTTCTAAGTTATGGAATTTGATGCAAGAGAAAGACGCCATCTATGCAAAACCAGATTTCTCCGAAGCCGATGGAATTAAAGCCTCTGAATTAGAAGCTGAGTTTGCCGAACTTGATGGTTGGAATGCCGAGTCCGATGCTGCATCATTGTTAAGTGGGTTGGGTATTAGAGAAGAGGATCACTACAAACTTGTAAAAGAGATGAGTGGTGCCGAAAAAGTACGCGTTCTATTGGCACAAGCTATTTATGGAAACCCCGACATTCTTATTTTGGATGAACCAACTAACGACTTGGATTTACAAACCGTAACGTGGCTTGAAGATTTTTTGCTTGAGTTTAAAAATACGGTAATTGTTGTTTCGCACGATCGTCACTTTTTGGACACTGTGTGCACACACGTTGTTGATATAGATTTTAAAGTAATTCGATTGTTTACGGGAAACTATACATTCTGGTATCAATCGAGTCAACTTGCTTTATCACAACGCGCCTCAGCAAACAAGAAAGCTGAAGAAAAGAAAAAGGAGCTTCAAGAATTTATTGCACGCTTTAGTGCCAATGCATCCAAGTCGCGCCAGGCAACAAGCCGCAGAAAATTATTAGATAAAATTAACTTGGACGACATTCAACCATCAACGCGCAGGTACCCGGCCATTATTTTTCAACAGAAGCGAATTGCCGGTGATCAAATCCTACAGGTTGAAGGTCTAACTCATTCGTTACACGGAAAGGTACTTTTTAAAAATCTGGACTTCTTTGTTAACAAAGGCGATAAAATAGCTGTGTTAAGTAAGGATAGCTTAGCGATTACCACCTTGTTTCA
This sequence comes from Cytophagales bacterium, assembly GCA_038251495.1. Lineage (GTDB taxonomy): Bacteria > Bacteroidota > Bacteroidia > Cytophagales > Cyclobacteriaceae > ELB16-189. The sequence goes on along the minus strand of JBBSBG010000499.1, from coordinate 291 downwards.
AATTTTGGCAGGAGAATTAGAACCAGATGGCGGTAGTTTTAAGTTTGGTCAAACTATTACGCCTGCTTATTTGCCTGTTAACAATGAGGCATACTTTCAGTCGGACGATAATTTAGTGGATTGGTTACGGCAATATGCCGAAGAAGAAAATCGCGATGAAGTTTATATCCGCGGCTTTTTGGGTAAGATGTTATTTTCTGGTGAAGAGGTATTTAAAAAGTGCACGGTGCTTTCGGGCGGTGAAAAGGTTCGATGCATGCTTTCGCGGATGATGCTGGCGGGTGCCAATTT
>JBBSBG010000498.1:0-2456 GCA_038251495.1 Cytophagales bacterium | reverse complement strand
TTTTTGGCAGCTGGCTTCGCAGACAAGTTTGATCGCAAAAAGTTACTACTCTTTTTCTATTTCGGATTTATTGGAGGCACCTTGTTTTGCGGCTTAGCCCCTGATTATCCGACCTTATTGATGGCGCGAATCGTTACAGGAATTTTTGGTGGCGTGATTGGCTCAATCTCTTTTGCCATCATCACTGATCTTTTTCGATTGGAGCAACGCGGTCGCGTAATGGGCTTTGTGCAGATGGCCTTTGCATCGGCTCAGGTACTGGGCTTACCTATTGGATTGTATTTCGCAAACTTGTGGGACTGGCATGCACCATTTATTATGATTGTGCTGGTGAGTATCGTGATTGCAATCTTAATCATGATCTACCTAAAACCCATTGACGAACATTTGAAAGTAAAGCTGAACCGAAATGCGTTCACTCATTTGTGGAAAACGATTTCTAAATCACGATACCTTAAAACATTTATTGCTACAACCTTATTGGCCACAGGCGGTTTTATGATGATGCCATTTGGCACCGCGTTTGGCGTAAACAACTTGAAACTTACCTTTGCTCAGTTGCCATTATTATATATGGTTACAGGTGCTTTCTCTATGTTATCTGGCCCATTGGTTGGTAAGCTAAGCGATGGCTGGGGAAAGTATAAAGTATTTTTTGTCGGCTCCGTGTTAATGATTGCTATTGTATTGATTTATACAAATCTGGGACCTACTCCGCTTTGGATAGTGATGGTGCTTAACGTTATTATGTTTGTTGGAATTTCTTCGCGCATGATTTCATCTTCGGCATTGATCTCTGCGGTACCCGAAGCCTCTGACCGCGGAGCGTTTATGAGTATCAATTCATCGATTCAACAAATTTCAGGAGGCGTTGCAGCCTATGTTGCCGGCCTGATTGTATATCAGCCAACGGCAACTAGTCCGCTGGAGAATTATGACTTACTTGGGTATTTGGTCGCGGTGTCTACCATAGTTACCATAATTTTGATTTGGTTCTTAGATCAATATGTCAGCAGAAAATCAGCAGCAGAAAATGCAAAAGCATCCTGATCAATCTTTCTATGATTTGATTGTGGTGGGTGGCGGAGCCGCTGGCTTTTTTGGCGCCATCAATGCCGCTCAACTAAATCCAAAACTCCGTATTCTTATTCTTGAAAAAACAAGCAAACTCTTATCGAAAGTAAAAGTATCTGGTGGCGGTCGCTGTAATGTAACGCATGAATGCTGGGATCCAGTTGCTTTGTCAAAGCATTATCCAAGGGGTCAACGGGCACTTAAGAATATCTTCTACAGTTTTCAAGCAACAGAAACAGTAAGCTGGTTTGAAAAGCAAGGTGTGAAGTTGAAGGTAGAAGCTGATGGTCGGATATTTCCAGAGTCTAACAATTCGCAAACAATTATTGATTGCTTTTTATCGCTGACTCAAAAATTTGGTATAGAAATTAAGTTGAATAGTGAAGTGATTAGCATTGAAAAGCAAAAACGATTTCATCTTCAAACAAAAAGTGGAGCCTACGAAGCGAATCAAATTTTGATTGCCAGTGGAGGGTATTCTAAACCTGAAAATTATCTATGGCTTGCTTCTCTTGGCCATCAGATAATAGCTCCGATTCCTTCACTTTTTACGTTCAATGATTCTGTAAAAGAGTTTGCTCCATTAATGGGCGTGGCTGTGCCGAATGGGGAAGTGCGAATAGCAGGAACAAAATTTTCACAGATTGGTGCAGTGCTTATTACGCATTGGGGACTTAGTGGTCCGGCCGTTATCAAACTTTCGGCATGGGCAGCTGAAGATCTCTATAAGAAGAATTATTCCTTCACTGCGCTCGTCAATTGGACTAGTTTGAATGAAGAAGATATTCGATTAACACTAATGAAGTTGAAAGCTGAGGATAAAAAACTTGTGCTCAATTCAGCACAGTTTGAGTTGCCCAAAAGGTTATGGGAATTTCTTTGCGATAAAGCCGGTATTGAGGAAAGAAAACCTTGGAGTGATTTGTCCAATAAACAGATCAACAAGTTAACCGAACTCCTATTTGCTTGCCCATTTAACATAAAAGGAAAAACAACTTTTAAGGAAGAATTTGTTACCTGCGGGGGCGTTGCTCTTGAAGAAGTTGATTTACAGACAATGCAAAGCAAGAAGATGCCGGGAGTTTTCTTTGCAGGTGAAGCATTGAACATTGATGGCGAAACAGGGGGCTTTAACTTTCAATCAGCCTGGTCTACGGCTTGGGTAGCGGCAAATGGTATTGCTATTGAGCGAAATTCTTAGGCAAAACAAAACCCTCCAGATATCTGAAGGGTTTCATGTATGTGGTGACGGAGGGAATTGAACCCCCGACACAAGGATTTTCAGTCCTTTGCTCTACCAACTGTCCCGATAGCTATCGGGAACGTCACCATTTTCAAACTTCATCATATGAAGCTCGCCTTTGCTGACTTGAGTATGGCGG
>JBBSBG010000497.1:0-2460 GCA_038251495.1 Cytophagales bacterium | reverse complement strand
AGTTCCTTTTCCGGCTTCTTCTTTCCAGGTATTTGGTTCTATGTAATTACGAAACCGATCATAATGCGCTTCAAGCTCTACTACCTTACCCAGCATTTTTTCTTCTAAAACATTTTTGAGTGTAAGGAAGTCCCCATCCCATCGTCTGTTTTGAAATACAGTTAAAATCTTGTTTTGCTTTTTAGCTAATGCAATCAATTCATCCGCTTCTTTCGTGTTAACAGTAAATGGTTTTTCAACCACCACATGTTTGCCTGCAAGCAGTGCTTTGGCTGTAAACTCGGAGTGTGTTTCATTTGGAGTATTAATAACAACCAGCTCAACCGTAGGATCTTCAATAGCTTCATTCACCGTTTTCACAACTTTGCAAGTGGGATAATGTTGCTTTGCCTTTTGTGAACTGCGCTCGGCAACCACAGCAATAGTAAAACCTGAGTGAGCGTGAAGCAGGGGACCATGAAATACTTCGCCCGACATGCCATAAGAAAGAATGGCTGTTTGTATTGGTTTGATATCCATAACTAAAGTAGATTCAATGTTAAAAATAAAGAAATGTTTTAGCCTTTAGTAACCGATTAAAACATTTTCACTAGAAGAAATTTTTACATTTTCACAACCTTTCCAGCAATTGGGAACCCACTACCTGCGGTGGCTCTATAATAATACATGCCAGCAGGAAGTTGTTGCGCGGGTATTGATAATGTATACGTTCCAGACTGCAATCTGCTTTCACTTGTTGTGTTGATTGCCCTACCCATGCTATCAAATAGTTCTATGCTAAAGGTTGCGGGATTGATAAGTGTATATTCAATGGTTATCTCTTGATTGAAAGGATTCGGAGATGCTGAAACTGTAAAATCAGCAAATTCGCCCACGCCAGTAATAACCTGTGGCATATTTGCATCCATCCAATTTAAGCGGTTTGTCACCCACGATTTAAGCCAGTTAACTTCTTCGAGAAATGAGGAACCAACAAAATAGTTGGGCCAAACATATTGACCAAGCACAGGCCAACGCTGAAAATTTCTTTGTTGCGATTCAGCATTTAGCACCATATAAACGGAGTCGATGTACCCAGTTATCCGATTCGTTTGAAACTTATCAGCACGAAGCTCAGCCCATCGTGCAGCCATTTTACTTCTGTAAACTCCATCTTGGTTGAGTCGGTTCCACCAAAAAGGAATAAGCCAAAAGTCCTGTGGGCAAATCGTATTAAAATTTGTTACCCAACCTTCCGGATTTCCTTTTGTACAATAATCGGCATTGCCGAAGCCAAGATTAAAATCCCAAATTGGTCCCATGTGAAGTTTGCCCCCATCAGAATCCTTTTGCTTATACAGGTAGGTGCTCAACCGATAGCCATCTACATTTTTACCTACCTCATTGGCTATGTAAAAATCAATGAAAGAGTCAACGTCAATGTATCGTGTGTAGCCCTGAACGGGATCATTAAAATTTGTACCTGCAAGAGTTGCTTCAAAGCTTGCCATGAGATCCTTTATATAAGTCTTTTGCTGAGGAGCAATGTCAGCTGCTTTGGGATAATCGTATTGAAAAAAAATAGTTTGGATGTTGCTGCGATTTGGTGGGAGAAATGTGGAAGTCCAACCACCATTGCCACTGCCCGTATTTTTATCAATCTTTATAAGATAACCACCTGTTAAGTTATCACCAGAAATCTCATCGGGATTTAGCTTGTTCACATCAACACGGTTTTTATCGCGTTTGATTTTTTCTATCAACACATAAATGCCTTGATATTCCCCATTGATTACTACTTCACAAAAGCGAGTTCGCGGTGCATACCATCCGAGGTCGCGCCCTAATTTATAAGCTAATGCATCGCGCATTAAACTTTTATCATTATAAGGCGCAAATAGCACCCAATCTTCTTCTGCAGGCATTCCCAGAAGAGGAGCATTGATCCCTTCCCCGAGATTATTTCGCAATTCTAATCCATACTGTTTTTTGGGAAATGATTGTGAAGATGAGCCTCGAATTTCGATTCCGATCTTACCATCGTAATTATTGAATGGATCAGTTACATTATTCCGAACACCAAAGCCATTATCGATAATGCCCATGGACGCAGTAATCTTTGGCTCATCAACAATTAATTGACCTGAAGTATTAATAACAATTATAGGAAGGTTGGAGGAAGTAAATGATTGGGCTTGAACACCAGCCGTGCCCAAGCCCATCATTGTAAAAAGTATAACCGCACAACTTTTCGTCAAAAATATCATCCCTTAAAGATGGACAAAAGTATTGTTATGAACAATCTTACAGAAGGAGGATAAGAAGCAAAATGATAATAATTATCGCACCCACAGAGATATAAACTCCGTTGTTGTCCATCGTCTTCATTTCTTTTTCGATACCTCGTACTTCTTTGCGTAATGTTCTTTTTTCAGTTCTAGACATCGGCTTGAGATCCATACTCTTAATTTCATTGAGTCT
>JBBSBG010000496.1:0-2461 GCA_038251495.1 Cytophagales bacterium | reverse complement strand
TGTGGATTGCTTGTGGGAAGCTGGGTTTACTTCCAATCTAAAGATGAACACCAAACAAAGCAACTTGCAGTTGGAGAGAAAGCAAAAGTTGAAACAGCTACGCACGAGTCCGGTAAGGAAACTAGGACAACTGAAAATCTTGTTAAAAAGGAAAGCACTTCTCACTCTACAACAGTAAAAAAACGAGAAGTAGAAGTTCAGAAAAAAAATCTGATTGTTAATACGCCACAGCTGGCAATCATAGAATCAAAACCAACAGCTGATATTGATCCGAAGGAAAAAGAAACTGAGATTCTTGAAGTCATTGAGCCTAAAACAACAGTGGCCGCAGTGAAAGTAGAAAAACCAATTGTGATTGAATTTACACTTGATGCAATTCCATCAAATCAAACTACCGTTGCAAAGGTAGATGAAGTTGAAAAAACGCAGTTGAAAAAAATATGGGATAAAGCACTTGATATCAAAAATGGCGAAACCGAATTGGGTGGTTTACGAATGGCCAAGAATGAACTCTTCGCCCTCGACTTTAGAAAAGATAAGACAAAAAGAAACTAACGGTTAATGCCACTAAGGCACCAAGACACTTAAAATGAGTAAAAAAAAATTGTGCCTTCCTGTCTTGGTGGCAAAGCCAGATCGATTAAACATTCAAAACTTAATAAAATGAAACTAAGAACTATTTGTGCTGGTGTTATGATGCTGGGGAGTATGGTGAGCAATGCTCAGGATAAGCCTGCCGACACGGTAATCATAAAAGTGGGTGAAGGAAGTAAAATAATAATGGTGATCAAGGATAAAAAAGATATTGAAACCATGAAGCAGTATAACTTCCAAACATTAATACCAGATCTAATTACTAAACTCGAACAAAAGGATACTGCGAGTCAACAAAAGCCTGCAGTCGATTATTTAAAAGAACCAATAGCTGAAGAACCGATTGTTACTGATATCGTTGAAACCAATGAGGATTGGGATAATGAAGATTGGACTACAAAGTATTCTGAAAAGAACCATCATTCCAAAAGAACTTACAGCTCATTCAATTTCGATCTAGGTACAAACAACTACTTGTCGGATGGAAAATTTCCCGATGGTAACAATGCTTTATACACCGTTAAGCCCTGGGGTTCGTGGTATGTGGGAGTCAATTCAGTGCAGCGTACTCGTATCGTTAACAAATTCTTTGTTGAGTGGGGTTTAGGTGTAAGCTGGTACAACTTTAAATTTCAAAATACGCAAACTATAATTTCGAAAGATGACAATTCAGTTAACTTCTCGCTTGATACACAGGATGCGGATTTCAAGAAAAGTAAATTAACAGCAACGTTTATAAATGCCTCGTTAATACCCATGATTGACTTTGGAAGCAACCGCAGAAAGCCAAGTGTTTTTGATAGTCACAACTCAGACTCATTCAGGATTGGTGTTGGCCCTTACGTTGGCTACAGGATTGACAGTTACTCCAAACAAAAATTTGAAGAAAACGGAGATGAGCGCAAGCCAAAGGATCATGATAATTTTTACCTAAATAATTTCCGATACGGTATGCGCTTGCAACTTGGGTTTGATGATGTGGATTTGTTCTTCAACTACGATCTGAATGAACTCTTCATTGAAAACAAAGGTCCTAAGTTAAATGCCTTCAGTTTTGGAGTGACATTTTAAATAGTTAGCCACAGATTCACAGATTAATTGTCCTCTGTTGATCTGTGGCTTCATAACTTACCTAAACGCCTCACCCCTACTCAAAACCATCTCTTTCTCATCGCCTTTTAGTTTCAAAAGTTTCGATACTTGTTTTGGAGTTGGCCAATGCAAAAAGTACCAGGCCAGCGCAAGCACAAAGAATATACTGAACACTTGATCGCCCGAAAGTATAAGCCCTATTGGCATTAGCAGCGTTACTAGCGCATGCCAAATCATTCTGGTTCTTAATAGAGACCCAAGTTTCTCAAGCTTTATTCCTAATCCAATCTCACCAGCAATCTTAATAACTCTTTTTATAAAGTTTAAATGAACAGTCGTTAGGACTATGAGACTTATTGCCGAAAAGGCAACAAATAGGTAGTCGCCAAGCTGGTGGTGAAGAAATGGTTTGCTTTGGTAAAAGTAAGACTGCGAATAAAAATAAATGAAGAGTATTAAAGGCACCATCATAAGTTGGTAGCCAGTGTTATTAAGCTTGTAGAAATACTCCTTTACAGAATTAAACTTCATTTTTAGTCAACACAGAATTTTATCAAATTTAATTAATTAAATTAGCCTTTGAATTAGGCGAAAAGGCAAAATGGAATCTGTAGGAAATTTAACCCGTAAAGAACAAGTAATCAGAAGTGCCGCAGCACTGTTTCGCGAAAAAGGATATGCTGCCTCTTCCATGCGCGATCTTGCCCAGAAACTGGGAATTGAAGCTGCCAGTCTCTATTCACACATTAAATCCAAAGAAGAAATTCTCCAAAGC
>JBBSBG010000495.1:0-2462 GCA_038251495.1 Cytophagales bacterium | reverse complement strand
GATCACATGCTAATTGCCAATTATAAAGATGGTGAATGGCAACAACCACACATTATGCCTTTCGGAGAAATTCCAATGACTCCGGCTATTCTTTCGCTGCACTATGGTCAATCCATCTTTGAAGGAATGAAAGCGTTTAAAAATAATAAAGGCGAAATTTCAATTTTCCGTCCCCACCGCCATCACCAGCGGTTGCTACGTTCATTAGATCGCATGTGCATGCCAGCCATTAGCGAAGAACTTTTTATTTCAAGTTTATGCGCTATCGTTGCCACGGATACTAATTGGGTTCCTGATTCGGAAGGTTCAGCCCTTTATTTGCGTCCGGTAATTTTCGCAACCGAATCGCGGCTTGGAGTAAAAATTTCTGACGAATATAAGTTTGTCGTTCTCACTAGCCCTGTAGGTCCTTACTTCGCAAAACCAGTTCGGGTAAAAGTTGAAGAAACCTATGTGCGTGCAGCCGAAGGAAGTACGGGCTTCGCAAAATGTGCTGGTAATTATGGTGGGGCATTCTACCCAACTCAACTGGCTAAAGAGCAAGGCTTCGATCAGGTGCTTTGGACTGATGCGAAAGAGCATAAATATATTGATGAATCTGGCGCGATGAATGTGATGTTTGTGCTTGATGGGAAATTAGTAACTCCTCAACTTTCATCTTCGATATTGGATGGCGTAACCCGCAATTCAATTCTAACCTTAGCTGATGATATGGGTATGCCGAAGGAAGAGAGAAAAGTAAGCGTTGCCGAATTGAAAGCAGGTTTTGAAAACGGAAAACTTACAGAAGCTTTTGGTGTGGGCACCGCAGCGGTTGTTTCTACTATCGCCATTATTAATATCGAAGGAAAGGATTATACACTTCCTACAGATAGCAGTTCAAGCTTTCAGCAACGAGTAAAGAAAAAACTTCATGACATCCGCATGGGTAATGAACCCGACATTCACAACTGGAACTATCCGGTTCCGTTGAAGTAATGGATAAAATTATTTTTTAATGAAAGCTTCTTTCTTCACACAACCAGGTGCACCGATTGAAATCCGCGAGGTAAAAAAACTTAAACCTATAAAGGATCAGGTGCTGGTGCGTTTACACAATGCTGCTCTTAATCATCGTGATCTTTGGATCCAAAAGGAACAAAGTTTCACAGACGGTATTGTTTTAGGTTCGGATGGCAGCGGGGTGATTGAAGATGTTGGCGAAGATGCGGATCCATTGTTGATTGGGATGGAAGTTATTATTAATCCAAGTCTCAACTGGGGCGACAATCCAATTGTGCAAAGCAACTCATTTAAAATTTTGGGTGTGCCCGATGCTGGAACATTCAGTGATTATGTAGTTGTTTCCAAAAAACAGATTTTCGAAAAGCCCGAGCATCTCACCTTTGCAGAAGCGGCAGCTGTTCCGTTATCGGCATTAACTGCCTATCGCGCCTTGTTTTCTAAAGCTCGTTTACGGGCAAAAGAAAAAGTATTGATTACAGGAATTGGCGGTGGCGCAGCCTTATGGGTATTGCAATTTGCTGTTGTCTACCAGGCAAGAGTATATGTTACTTCAGGATCAGACGAAAAATTGAGCAAAGCAAAAGAACTTGGTGCCGCTGGTGGGTTTAACTACAAAGATCCGAAGTGGACGAAGCAAGCATTAAAAGAATGTGGTGGATTTGATATTGTAATTGATAGTGCGGGTGGCGCGCAGTTTTCTGAACTTATAGAACTTATGGTTCCCGGTGGACGCATCGCAATATTTGGTCGTACTGCCGGTGACATTACGAACATCCCAACCCGCTTGCTTTATTGGAAGCAAATCTCCATACATGGCACTACCATGGGCACCCGTGATGAGTTTCTTTCGATGATTGATTTTCTTGAAAGCCGTGATCTCAAACCCATTATTGATAAAGTCTATCCGTTCGAACAAATCAATGAAGCCATGCAACGAATGGAACAAGGTGATCAGTTTGGGAAAATTGTTTTGAATATCAAATAACATGAGCATTACCTATAGAAGCGATGTTGAAATTTCGGTCGATCAATTCATCGATGTATTGAAGCGATCAACCTTAGCCGAACGAAGACCGGTTGATGATCGGAATCGCATTGAAAAAATGCTGGAGCATGGCAACATTATTATCACAGCATGGCAAGGTGATTTACTTGTTGGCGTATCGCGAGCACTCAGCGACTTTTCTTTTTGTTGCTATCTATCTGATTTAGCCGTTGATGAAGCATTTCAAAAACAGGGCATTGGCAAAGAGTTGATCCGGTTAACACATGAAGCCACCGGTAAAAACTCAATGCTGATTTTGTTATCCGCACCAAAAGCAGTTGAGTACTATCCAAAAATAGGCATGGAGCAGTTTAAGGACTGCTTTATCATAAGAAGAAAAAATACTGAAACTAATAGTTAAAGATATCATCATGGAAAAATTCCCCATCACCGACAAAACCAAAATTACCCG
>JBBSBG010000494.1:0-2484 GCA_038251495.1 Cytophagales bacterium | reverse complement strand
TGCTTGCATCCACATTAGGGATGTGAACAACCTTAAATGGGTATGAATAAAAAGAGGAACCCTTTTCGAAGAGTTCCTTTATAATTTTTTCTTTTGAAAGCCTTTCAGCCTTTGTAAACGACCTCACCCCCGTCCCCTCTCCGAAGGAGAGGGGTGGCCCTCCGAAATCAATACAGTATGTGACCCATCGTTCATCACTCAGAAACTAAATAAATCTATTTGGTTTTGGAGGTACCTTCGTCAGAAACGGTAAGCTTTTTACGGCCATTTCTTCTGCGGTTAGCAAGCACTCTGCGACCATTAGCTGTGGCCATTCGCTCGCGGAAACCATGCTTATTCACTCTTTTCTTTCTGGAAGGTTGGTATGTGCGTTTCATAATATTATATGCTTTGCCTCAATTTCTTAAAAGGGTTGCAAAAATGTGGAGGATTATTGGAATTTACAAGATTGCGCCATCGATTTTCTTTAGAATATCAGTTTTTAAATAAAAAAGAGGCTGTCTGATCAGACAGCCTCTTTTTTAAGACATATTTGTTGAACTAGTCTATTTTGAAAAGAGTGTCTTCCAGTTTAGGATTCACATCCTGCGTGGCAATTTCCATTTTCAGCTTCATTGGCCCCATCGAAAGAGTCATTGTCTGCGGAAGTTTTACTCCAAGCACTTCCTTATAGTTTTCATATAAAGTGGGCACCGATACCTCGCCCTGAGGCCCCTTACCAAATTTTACAGTCTGTACTTTCAACCCATCCTTGGTGTCGTAATAATTTATGATTTTACCGCCTTGGGGAAAAACTATTTCAACCGCATAGGCCTCTTTTCCTTCAACCATTTCAATTCCGGTTAGGGTAGTTTTAGCCTTAAGTTGGCCCAAGTTTACTTCTGGAACAATGGCTGCTTCAAAAAGGCCGACCTCGGTGGTGGATCCATCAACAGGCAATTTTTGGCCTTGTTGGGTTAACGACACTACCTTACCATCAATCACCTGTTTAGACATTACGCCCATGCCCGCAACACTAGTTTCGATTAATGCTTTGTTAGGACTTTTTTGTGAGTTGGTCATTGTCAATACCATACCCTGAATAGATCCTTTGTACGCTGATTTAAGTGATTTCAACTCACCAATCTTTTTAGCGCCACCTATTGCATCGAAATATTTCTCAATTACTTTTTCAGCAGTTAAACCGGCAGGTATTGCAGAAGCCTTGGAAGGCACATAACTCTCTCCATAAATATCGAGGTATTTTACCTCGCCAAATGTTTTCAGCTTATCAGCAACGTCCGATGCTTTACCCACCACAATGATATTTGCATTATCGGGGTGAATAAATTTTTTCGCTGTTGCTTGAACATCGGCAAGTGTTACTGCATCAATCGACTTTAAATAGTTAGCATAATAATCTTTTGATAGTTTGTACTTGGCGGTATTCAATGCAAAACCGGCAATAGTTTGCGGGCTTTCTAATGATCTCCCAAATGCTCCTGAAATTTCTGCTTTAGCGGCCGCCAATTCTTTTTCAGTAACAGGTTCACTCACCATTCTTCTTAACTCTGACACTAATTCATAAACTGAACTATCTGTTACGTCATTGCGCACACTGGCCGATGCATTAAAATTACCAATCAGATTGTCAGGGCTAAGTCTGGAGTATGAGCCATACGTATACCCATGTTTCTCACGAAGATTTTGCATTAACCGAGCTGAAAATCCGCCACCTAAAATCTGATTAGTTACCCGAGCCTTTATAGCATCTTGTGTTCCGGGTTGAAGATTTACAGGATAGGCAATGTTAATAACTGATTGCACTGAAGCAGGGCGATCAACCATTGCAACATTCGTTTTGGCAGGTTCTTTTGGTTGCGTGTAGGTTGGATTCTTTACTTCACCCGGAGCCCATTTCGCAAAATATTTTTCTGATAACGTTTTTGCTGTTTTTAGATCGATATCACCTACAATAATCAAATAAGCATTACCTGGTTTGTAATAGGTGTTATAGTATGCTTTGCAATCATCAAGGGTAATCAAGCCAACACTCTTTTCCGTTGTAAATAACCCGTAGGGATGTTCATTGCCAAATAACAGCCTGTTACGCACGTTTCCTGCAATTGAATTGGGGTCGTCTTTGCTTGCCGCTAACCCTGAAAGTGTTTGCGTTTTTAACTTCTCCATTTCTTCAGGTGCAAATGCCGGATTGTATAAAACATCCGTCATTAATTCGAGCAGTTTATTTGTATGCTTTGAAAGGCTTGACGCGAAAATACTATTGCCGCCTGTATTCAGGTTGGCTCCAATAAAATCTGTTTCCTCATCAAGCTGCGCTTTGGTTCTTGTTTTTGTTCCAGTGCCCATTAACGTTTCTGCCATTGAAACATAGCCTTCCTTTTCACCTTGAAAAATCTGATCATTCTTTAGCTGAATTGAAAACTGTATACGCGGCAGTTTATGATTTTCAACTACAAAAACCTGAAGTCCGTTTTTAAGTGT
>JBBSBG010000493.1:0-2490 GCA_038251495.1 Cytophagales bacterium | reverse complement strand
CGAGACAACTGCGCGTATTGTAAAACCAGAAGAAGAAAAATTCTCCGGGTTTATTTTTAAGATTCATGCCAACATGGATCCTAAGCATAGAAACCGAATTGCTTTTTTGAGAGTTTGCTCAGGCAAGTTTGAGCGCGCTACCAGTTACTATCACGTGCGACAGGATAAAGGGATTCGCTTTTCTAACGCAACGGCCTTTATGGCGCAAGATCGTGAAACGGTAGATGAAGCCTGGCCGGGCGATATTGTTGGATTGTATGATACCGGTAATTTAAAAATTGGGGATACCCTTACCGATGGTGAAAAATTTGTTTATACCGGCATACCAAGTTTTTCACCTGAGATTTTCAAAGAGGTGATCAACAAAGACGCCATGAAAACAAAACAATTGGAAAAAGGACTCTTGCAATTGATGGAGGAAGGCGTGGCGCAGTTGTTCACCTATGAGCTTGGAAAGAGGAAAGTGGTTGGGGTAGTAGGCGCACTTCAGTTTGAAGTAATTCAGTTTCGATTAAAGAATGAATACAGTGCGTCCGCAGAGTTTGCCGGACAAAATATTTACAAAGCGTGTTGGATTAGCAGCAAAGACCCGAAAAAATTTCAAGAGTTTCTTGATTCAAAGCAACGACACATTGCGCGCGATAAAGACGATAGAATTGTTTTTATGGCCGAGTCGCGGGCGTGGCTACAAATGGTACAAGACAACTTTCCGGAAATCAATTTTCACTTTACGTCCGAGTTTAAGGATTAATTTACTTACTGGTTTCGTAGGTGTAAATTAGTTTTGAAACATCAGCCATGGCTTGAATGCCAGCATCTGCATCATTTAATTCTTTCGAAAGAAGAACAAGCACATATTTTCTCCCATCAGGAAGAAATACAATTCCTGAATCGTGACGCACTCCTGTAATCGACCCGGTCTTATGCGCAACCTTAACTTCTTTGGGTAGCTGCGCGGGAATAATTTCATTAAAACGCTGACCTAATAATATATCAATCATCGCCATACTGGCTTCGGCATTTACAATTTCTTCATTGGCTATATTCCCGTATACGAGCATCAAATCATAGGCTGTTACCTGATTATTTAGTCCAGCATTAAACGCTTTGGTGTCCTCAACTCCCCGCAAAACCTGAATATCATTCGCACCCATGTCGCGCATCGTTTGGGTTACATTTTTAGCGTCCACCAATTCTACAATTAAGTTTGTTGCCAGATTGCTGCTGATAATGATCATATCATACACCAAGGAATAAACTGTGCGCTTTTCACCAATATGCTTATAAATTAATGTGTCACTGTCATCATTGGCGCTAAGTGAATAGGAGCTGCTATCGACAATACTTTGGAAATCATTTTTTATAAGCAGTGAATCTTTAAGAGAAAACTTTCCGCCAATTGCTTGTTTATACACTTCCACCATTACAGGCGCTTTCATTGTGCTGGCCGCGTGAAATAGTTGGTGTTCGTTAATCAGTATTTCTTCGCCAGTGGTAAGATCTTTGAATGCTACAGCAAAAACCCCAGTTTGTTTGTTGAGAGTATTAACAATTTCTTCCTTAACATCTTGCAACGTAGGCTTGGTTTTGCACCCTATCAGCAGCAGGAGTAGCAAGAAAGCACTGGTTAATCGACTAATCATAATTTGTTTGTTAGAATGGTGGTTTTAAATTACATCTTTTATGAATAGTTCTCTGCGGATTTTATACGAAGACAATCACTTATTGATCGTGAATAAGCCAGCTGGTGTGCTCGTGCAAGGGGACGCCACTGGAGACAAGCCTTTAGTCGAAATAGGGAAGGAGTATATCAAAGAAAAATATCAGAAACCCGGGGCGGTTTTTTTAGGAGTGGTTCACCGGATCGACCGTCCTGTGAGTGGCGTGGTAGTATTTGCGCGTACGTCTAAGGCGTTAGAACGCATGAATGAACTCTTTCGCGAAAAGCAAACTAAGAAAACGTACTGGGCGCTAGTCAAAAAATTTCCACCAAACCCGCAGGGCACGCTGGTGCATTGGTTGGTAAAGGATGATCAGAAAAATAAAACGACTGCTCACGCGCGCGAGAATGCAAAAGGACAACGTTCAGAACTGAGTTATAAAATTATTGGTGAGCGAGCTGGGTTTTATTTGCTTGAGGTAAAGCCTATTACAGGCAGGCCGCACCAAATAAGAGTGCAGCTTGCCTCAATGGGTTGTCCTATTGTTGGTGATTTGAAATATGGATATCCATCACCAGCCTCCGATGCAAGCATAGGATTGCATGCTAGGCAAATTGAATTCATCCATCCCGTTAAGAAGGAACCGTTACTAGTATCGTGCGACTTGCCCGGTAACGATTTATGGAAATTATTCCGCTAAAATTATTTCTCTTTGCCGTTCCATAAGTTTTTCTGTACTTGGAAAAGTTAAACCTAAAGTATGATAAGAAAGATAGCTGCGTGTTTGCTCCTTGGTGTGTCGGCTTGTACAATAATTCCAGATGATTCT
>JBBSBG010000492.1:0-2500 GCA_038251495.1 Cytophagales bacterium | reverse complement strand
TTGTAAGGTCGCCAACTTAGTTTTTCATTAGGCTTGGTAGTGTTTACAAAAACTACAATCCCAAACGGATCGCTGGTAAAGATGTCTTTCTTGCCATCACAATTAAAATCGCGTAGCAATATCCATTGAGTTACTTCAGCAGGAAATAGCTCTTCATATTCTGGGGCGTAAACATATTGGTTCGATTCATTCAGAAATGTTAGTATTTTATTGGCAGCACGGTCGAACAAAACAAGATCTTGTTTGGCATCACCATTCAAATCCATGGTATTCACCTGCACTGCATTTAGCCCTCCCGCCCACGGTAGTTGCAGCACTTTTCCATCGGCCTCAACAGCAATGCTCTGATCAAGTTTATAGGTGAACTGACCCTGCAACCCGAGCGGTAATAGAAAAGTTAGTATGAATATGCCTCTGTGCATCTAAAAATATTCACATTCTATAACGAGTACACCCATGCACCTGTTATCTTGCCTGCAAGATACTTTACAAGCCCGAGATAAATGCAGATTGAGGAACTATATGAGAAATTCCTTGAAGGAGGAAAAATTTCAACTGACACCCGACAAATAACTCCCGGTAGCATTTTTTTTGCATTGCGCGGAGACAAATTTAACGCAAACGAATTTGCCCAGAATGCACTTGAATTAGGAGCCAGTTATGCAGTAATCGATGATGAAGCATTTAATCTATATCCACAATGCATTCTAGTACCTGATGTTTTGTTGACATTGCAAATGCTGGCAAAACATCATAGAAGTAAATTAACCATTCCTGTTATTGGATTAACAGGATCAAATGGAAAAACAACTACGAAAGAACTACTGGCTGCAGTGCTTAGCACAAAGTATAAGACCTTCGCCACCAAAGGAAATTTGAATAATCATATTGGCGTCCCACTTTCCATTCTCAGTATTGATGCTTCTATAGAAATAGCCGTAATAGAAATGGGTGCTAATCACCTAGGCGAAATTGCGCTACTCAGTTCAATAGCAAATCCAACGCATGGCCTTATCACAAATATTGGTCGGGCTCATATCGGCACGTTTGGCGGATTCGATAATATAATTCGAGGTAAGTCAGAATTGTACCAACATCTGATTACAAACAGTGGAATAGTATTCATCAATTCCAGAAATGAAATTTTAGCCAACATGGCTAAGCGATTTAAACAACCATATTTTTATCCGGCATCAGGAGATTATTATCACGCTGAACTTGTGGCGGCTGATCCATTTATTAAATATAAAGCTGAGAATGGCGAGTTGATTCAAACTCAATTGATGGGCGGCTACAATTTTGAAAATATCGCGGCTGCGCTTTGTGTTGGAAAGTTTTTTAAAGTGGATGCTACTGAAGCCAATTCCGCTATTTCAGGATACGTGTCAGGCAACATGCGCTCGCAACTGGTTACAAAGGGCACTAACACAATTATATTAGATGCCTACAATGCAAACCCGAGTTCGATGGAAGCCGCGATCGAAAGTCTCGCCAGCATGAAAGCTGAAAAGAAGGTTGTCATTTTAGGGGATATGTTTGAACTAGAAAGTGAGGCTGAGGCCGAGCATAAAAAAATTGGAGCGTTGTTGTTGAAAACGAATTTTGATGAGGTGTATCTCTGTGGTAAGCTAATGGCCGCTGCACGCGCGGTTAATCCAACAAGTAATTATTTTGAAACAAAAGAAGAGCTGTTGGGGTTTCTAAAAACGAACCCGATTAATAATGCCACCATTTTAATTAAGGCTTCTCGTGGTATAGGATTGGAAACTGTAGTCGAATATCTTTAAAACTAACTTAAACAATTGATATGGTACCTCATGCGCAATACGGACATATACAACAAGCTCTTAAAATGAATGGTGTATTTGTTAAAATCACTAAAGAAGATTTTCAAAACCTAATAAATAGAAATGAGGGCTTGGTGATTGTTGTCTCAAAAACTGGCCTGTTTTCCAATCAGTATCTATATGTTACTTCCTATAAAGGATTGGTATTTTATTGTAAGAATAAGGATGTATTATCGATATCTAACAAGAACGAAACTCTTTATTCTAATTCAATTTCTCTGCCCGTTCAATTTTAGGGAAGTAACATTACTTTGGTTTGAAGTAGAGATGAATACACAATTTTATCAACAATGAAAGAGAATAAAGAAAAACTAAAATCCGGAAGAGGGTGGGTGGTAAGTCTAAAGACAAAATTAAAATTGCTCATGACTTTGATGTGCTACCTAAGAATTTCATGGCTCACGTTAAAAAAGCGGTAACCAAAAATTCTTAAAATGGAAACTATTTTAAAATTTCTTAAAAGTATTGCGAAAAATAATAATCGCGACTGGTTTGAAAAGAATAAACCCAAGTACTTAGAGGCGAAACTTCAGTTTGAAGATTTCTTAGCATCATTCCATAAAGAATTAGTAAAGTTTGATGAAAGCCTTGGGGGGCTTAATCCAAGAAAATTGGGATTTCGCATATATCGCGATGTTCGGTTTAGTAAAGAT
>JBBSBG010000491.1:0-2500 GCA_038251495.1 Cytophagales bacterium | reverse complement strand
TATCCTGGCGGAAGATGCCCGTTTACTCAAGGATGTTGTTGTGTATGGTGATTATACAATCAAAGGTCTTGATGATTGGAAGAAAGGTCTGCCTGCTAACACCGCGATCAAACTTAAAAACCAACCACTGGAACCGGAGCCAGGGAGTGTTGCCA
Source organism: Cytophagales bacterium (assembly GCA_038251495.1). Classification (GTDB taxonomy): domain Bacteria; phylum Bacteroidota; class Bacteroidia; order Cytophagales; family Cyclobacteriaceae; genus ELB16-189. The sequence continues at coordinate 2,345 of JBBSBG010000491.1, read as the reverse complement.
CTTTCGGGCCGGGCGTTACTATTGGGTTTGGCGGAAAAGACAAAAATAAACCTAAGCGCGATGAGTTATCAAAAACTGAAGTCTATCGTAAGACTATTACCTCGGACGAAGTGCGAAAAGAGATAATGGAACTTTACGGTATTTCAGAAGAAACTTTCAACAAAAAGCTTGAACGCTTTAACCGCGAAAACCCAGATGCGGTTTACCTTACCAGCGAGAAAGAAATAGTAACTTTATTAATTCAGTTCTTTGCATTGAAGTAAGGTAGAAACGCTTGGCTTCGCCTTCCTAACAGTACTAGGTGTGCGACACCTGCCCTTCATTTTCTCGCGCAGTAAGATGGCATATAAAGTTTTGATAACTTTGATTTAGTAAGCTGTCGAATATTGACTTACTCAGCGAACCTCCGCGCACTTCGCGGTAAAATTTAAACTTAATGGAAGAACATTTTGAGAGCTCAGAAAAAGTAAGGGATTTTGTAATTGGCATGAGCGATGGACTCACCGTACCCTTTGCATTGGCTGCAGGCTTAAGTGGTGCGGTTGATTCAACGGCCATCGTTATAACAGCAGGGCTTGCCGAAATTGCTGCCGGCTCCATTGCCATGGGATTAGGTGGCTACCTGGCAGGGCGAACAGAAATTGAACATTACGACTCCGAAGAAAGGCGGGAGTATGACGAAGTAATCAATAAACATGAAATTGAAATTGAAGAGACGAAAGAGATTTTTGCTGAATATGGAATAAGCGAAGACTTGCAGGAAAAGGTGGCGCGCGAAATGGCCAAGCACCCGAAAAAATGGGTTGACTTTATGATGCGTTTTGAATTAGGACTTGAACGCCCGCATAGACACAGAGCACTACAAAGTGCATCTATAATTGGCATCTCTTACGTAATTGGTGGCCTTATTCCACTCAGTGCATATTTCTTTACAGAGTCATCACAAGAAGGATTAATTTATTCCTCCTTCATCACAATGATCTGTTTGATTTTATTTGGCTTGGTAAAAAGTAAACTTACTGGTCAGCCTTTATTTAAAGGCACACTGCGCGTTGCCTTTGTTGGCGCTGCTGCTGCAGCCGCTGCTTTTGGGATAGCTAAGTTGATTACCTAAGAATTACTTCTTACTCGCATTAAAAAGTTTTTCCTTCTCATCTTTTGTTAAGCTTTCGTAGCCGCGATCAGAAATTTTATCGAGAATAGTATCAATCTCGTCTTGCGATGCTTTGCTGGCTTTGCTCGAGGGGCGGCTACTGGTAGTCTGATGAACTTTTGGCTCGGCCTTCCGGTAGGTAACTTTTACTTTGGGTTGCGAAACAAATATACTTCTGAACCAATCTAGCATGGCAGTGATCCAGCCACCCCAGTTAATACCTACTTGCAATTGCTTGATATACACAAAACCAATTAGCGCACCACCAAGATGAGCTACGTTACCACCAGCATTATCTCCAATTGAACCCAAAAATGAAATTACTATATAAAAGAGCGCGATGTATTTGATTTTGATCGGCCCCAGAAACATCAGAAAGAAAGTATAATCCGGCAAGAGAACCGCTGTAGCCACCAACACGGCATAAACCGCAGCCGATGCGCCAACCATACCATACAGAGGAGTGCTTGAAGCATAAAATGGAATAATATTATAAACCAGCAAGTAGAAAATTCCGCCTGTGACTGCACCCAAGATATAGAGTGCTACAAGCTTATCGCTACCGAGGTATTCGATAAACAACTTACCAAACCAATAGAAGATAAGCATATTAAAAAGTATATGGAAAATACCATTGATACCATCTAGGCTATGAACGAATGCATACGTAATAATTGTCCAGGGCTTGGCTAAGAAAGAAAAAAATTGAGCTGGAATAGCGAACTGTGCATGTATCAAATTAAATATACCTTCATTACCTGATGCCGTAAGGAACACTTTAAAGACAGCAAGAACCAAAAACACCACCACATTGATGAAGATCAACTGCACATGGGCGTTGTTCGGTTTTTGAAATGCATTTTTGAATTCGTCTAACACAATTCTGATTTTACAGTTTAACTGAACATATCCATCGCTTCATTTCGCCACAGATTCACAGATTTAATATTCTACTATTACAGCCTGTGTGCCTACAAATATGAAATTAGTTTAATCTGTAGCTATTTACAGTTTGCACATAACTCATTTCTTAAACAAAATTATTTACCTAAAGTTACCAACTTTATCGCTGTCCTTGGCTACGCCAAATACTGATAATAACAAAACCTACCAATGCCCCCCCAAAATGCGCCAGATGCGCTACGGTGCCACTTCTATCCATCGCATAGGTTATAAAACCGATCAGAAAAAC
>JBBSBG010000490.1:0-2504 GCA_038251495.1 Cytophagales bacterium | reverse complement strand
CAAGCGTTTTTGCAACCGAACAATATTTATCAACCGAAAGCGCCACAGCTCTTTCTGCCTTAGCGGGATCAATTTTTCCAAACAACTTAAAGTGTGCATGCACAGCTGTATATAATGCCGGAACAACACCTTGTTCTCGTTCGCCAGTTACAGTAATCTTTAGGTCAGTCAAAGGTTCACGTTGCTTTCTTAAAATAGCAATGAGATCAATGGCGCTGCATCCGCCCATGGCAGCTAATAAAAGTTGCATAGGTCGCATAGCTGAATCATGACCACCATCCGATGCTCCGGCATCCATGTGAATTGCACTTCCCATTTCATTTTTTGCTTCCATTCGGAAGTCTGCATCCACCCGCTCAATCTCAATTTTTACCATTTGCTTCAATTTTTAATTGGCCATCTCTAAAAAACTTGCCTTGCCTTGCCTTACATTACCTCATCCCTGCCTGTCCGTCAGGCCTCTCCTTCTCCGAAAGAGAAGGGTTAGCTGTGTTTTTAGAGCTGGCCTGTTTCCAAAATAAGCTACCAAAAATCATAGCCAAAATACTCACCAAAACTGCGGGCACTAAACTAGGCCAGGTCGTATCAAATTGTTTTGCCAACATCAAGGTTAAAATACCAAGTATCATTGCCAATAACGCTCCTGTGCTATTAGCTTTTTTCCAATAAAGGCCAAATACTAAAGGCGCAAACAAAGATACCAGACTCAACACAGAAGACTCCCGAACAAGTTCATAAATATTTGAGCGTAAGCAGGCCAATACGGTTGCCAGCGTACTAAACCCTAATACAGCAAGACGGGTAATTTTTAAAAGCTGTTTGTCATTAAACCTGTCTCCCGTTAAGGGCTTAACAAGATTCTCAGAGAAAATTGAAGATGGAGCCAAAATAGCTGAACTGGTCGTACTCATGATGGCTGATAACAACGACCCAAAAAATAAAATTTGAATTGGCAGGGAAGCATGAATCAGAATCATGTTGGGTAGTGCAAGTTGTGTATCGCCTTGCACAAATTCAGGATAGAGTTGTCGTGTGCAGAGACTGATAAACAGCGGTAACATGGCCACTGTTAAATATAATGCTGCTGCAATAAAACAAGAGCGCACAGCGGTGTTAACAGAATTGGAAGACATTACCCGTTGGAACACATCTTGCGAAGGAATTGATCCTAACCCCAAAACGGACCAGGCTGCGATGTAGATTACGATCTCTTTAAAATCTGCTTTTGGAAAGAATTGAAACGTTCCGGGCTTAACAGTTGCGAGCACATGTTGAACACCTCCTGCTTCTGCAGATAATGTAACTGCAAGTGCCGACAAGCCCACTATAATAATTACGCTCTGAATAAAATCAGTAATGGAAATGGCCCACATACCACCTACGTATGTATAGAATGTTACTACACATGCCGAGATAATTATTCCTTGCCAAACTTCAAGCCCAGCTACAACATTCAGAATTAAACCCATAGCAACAAGTTGAGCGGCTATGTAGCCGAGGTACGGGGGCGCAAGGCATAAACTTGCCACCAGTTCAGTTCGTTTTCCAAAGCGTTCTTTAAAAAAATCTCCCAGCGTAAGCAGGTTCATGGAATACAACTTGCGGGCGAAGAAAAAACCAAACAACACTAAACAAAGTGCGGCTCCAAAAGGATCTTCGATCACGGAATACATACCGCCTTTTAAAAATTCAGATGAGGCCCCAAAAACAGTTTCGGAACCAAACCAAGTTGCAAATAATGCAGAAGAACTAAGGAGCAGCGGAAGACTTCGTCCAGCCAAAATAAAATCACCCGAAGTTTTCACTCTGCGTGATGACCAATAACCAATGGCAACGGTTATAACCAAATAAATAATAATGGAGGCGAGTAGCAATTCGGACTTAGGTCAAAAGCAAAACCTAAAATTATGAAATCCTCGCAAACTTTGTTAACCCGTTCGCAAACACTACTTATTCTTTTTTATCTGAAAAGTTCGCGTAACGTTGAAACCAAGATGTAAGTCGCCAGCAAAAAAATCACCGGTTGTTTCTGTGATAAATGCTCGCTCCGTTAAACCACGTGTATTTGAGATAACCAATTGAAAAACGTGGCCGCCCGTTTCAATGTCAACCCCAAAACCCAGGGAATTAAAGTACGGGTTTGTGTCGGGCACATCAAACCGGTAATAATACTCAGAGGTTAGCGCCACGCTTTTGGATACTTTAATGCGGCCCCCTGCACCCAAGGCAAACTGATCGTTGTTTTCAATGGTTTGATCAACCGTATTTTTATGAACAATAGTAGGCATTAGCTGCAATGAAAGTTTAGGTGAAAATTTTCTGGCGATCAGCAATTGACCTGTATAGGAAATTCTATCTACTAAGGTGATGTCGAAGGTTGCATCTTCCTTCCGCGGTGAGTTACGAATGGCCATGTTGCCAAACGCGGTAATGGTAAAAGGCATTGCTTTACTTCCCGAGGATTGTTGCAAAACTTTATAGCGCAAGAAACCATCCATCGTCTT
>JBBSBG010000489.1:0-2504 GCA_038251495.1 Cytophagales bacterium | reverse complement strand
TTAAGCACCGGGTGGCGTTGTTGGGCGGCACTGTCAAATGGAATTCACTAAACCCGGGCACGCAGGTCTTATTTCAAATTCCACTTCAAAACATGGTATGAATATTCGCATTGGCCTGGTAGATGATCATCAATTGTTTCGTAAGTCGGTAAGCTTGATGCTGCAAAGTCTTGGCTTTTACGTGGTGGTTGATGCCAGCAACGGAAAAGAATTGCAGGAAAAGTTTTTAAAACTGACCACCCTACCCGATATCATGTTGATTGATGTGGAAATGCCAATAATGAATGGCGTAGAAACAGCCAGTTGGATTAAGAAGAACCACCCCGGCATTCGGCTGGTAGCACTTTCAATGAATAATAAAGAACATACCATTATGGGTATGATTCGTGCTGGCTGTTGTTCGTATTTACTGAAAGATACTTCGCCTGAAATACTGGAACTTGCCATCCGCGAAGTGTATTACAAAAGTTATTACAATAGCGACCTGCACAATAGCAACCTCGGCAAAATGATTATCGAAAACCAAAGCGAGTTTGCCATGGTACTTTCGGATAAGGAGCTGGAGTTTTTAAAACTCTCGTGCACAGATTTAACGTATAAAGAAATTGGCACGCAAATGAATGCCAGCGCCCGCACCATCGATGGCTTTCGCGAAAGCATGTTTGCAAAGTTTCATGTACTAAGCCGCACCGGTATGGTGATGGAAGGAATTAAAAGAGGGTTGATTACGGTGTAAGAAGCACTCACTCAAGCGTCTTTGGCAAGCAACATTTTTAGGCTCCGCATCTTATTGGGCGTAAACCTTACTGTTAGTATTGAGGGTCCAGAATAATATTGAAAGGCAATTTCTTTTGAGATCATAATTTGATCTACAATGGCTGGTGTTAATTGATACTTGAGCCGCGTTACTTGTTGATTATTGGGTGCATAGCCGTTTACCATTGATATATTAGTGGGGTCGGCAGTGATGCCATTGCTGAGCTGGTCAATAGTTCGCAGATTATTTTCTTTGGTTTCAGGCACGATCTTAATCGGCTTTCCGTCTAACAATAAATACACAAGATTTTCCAACAAAAAATCTTCAGACTTCAAGTTCACGATATCATATACATTGAAGTTGACTCTGCCATCGCTATTAATTTCTTTCACAAAGGTTTGTTCAATGTGATTGAGCGGTGAACGTAGCTCGAGATCAAAGCTAATATGTCGCCAATCAAACCTTTGCGAACTTTTGGCCGCATCTTTCTGAGAGTGGATTGGGTAACTAATGGAGCAACTCACTAAGGTCCATGTACAATAGAAAAAAATAATCTTACAGGCCAACTGAGTAAATTTTAGTTTCATGGTTGCGTAGGAAAGGAGCTACTGATTTTGAACTTGTATATGCTCACGTTTTATCTGCTTATTAGTTTCAATGCGTAGCAGAGGTAATTAAGCTATTTGCATAAATGGCTTAAATGCTAACTCTTACTACCAATCATTGTGTGTTCGATCTTGGATAGATACAGTTCTTGTTTTTCTGAGCAAGTCAGGCAGTAGGCATCTTTAAAAGTATTTTCTTACCAAATCGTGGAATAAATTTGAATTGCCTTTGCCCCTAGCCCGAACGCGTTACTAGTGTGAATTAAAAGACAGCATAATAGGGTTGCCTGATTTGGGTAACAGGTAATTATGGTATTTATATCATTGGCTAAACTGCTAGCGTAATTTCAAGTAATGATTTCCAATCGCGTTTTAAGTATCGTGTTTATCGTTTGCTGCACGGCCTGTGCGCCCCTGGTTCCTCTGTATCAGGAGAACCATCAGCTACCCAAGCCGTTGGCTATTTTAGAAACATCAGATGTAACGATTAACATCCAGCATCTTGCCTATGAAGATGGAAATTACGTTTTCGATCTTGAAGTAATCAACAAAACAGAGGCTGAATTAACGTTTGCCCCGCAGCAAGTTCGGTATTACGCATCTTCCAAAATGTTTTCTACCCCCATCGACAACGAAGATGTTCATGTGAAGTCTGGATTGAATTCGTTACTTACAACTAACTATCTTTTAGCGAAAAGTCCGAAGGCAGTTGAAGCCCGATATGTAGAACGGGAAAAAAATTTGGCAGCAACCCGAACCTTTTTCAATATTCTAAGCATTGGCATGATGGTGTATGATGTTGCGCAGGATGCCAAAGACATTAAAAAGGAAAGCTGGACGCAAACCGATGCAAATCGCGCGATGGCACGCGATGCCTTGGTTGCTTCATCGCTGTTTGTGGCCGATGCTACAGGTCTTGCAAGTGCTAGAGCAAATGAAAATAACTACTACAGCACATTTGAACTATTTCCAGATCGCCCTATTAACGCTCTTTCAAGTCAGCGTGGTAAAATTTTCTTTCCCATTGAAACAGACTACCGCTACGTGCGCCTGATACTCCCTATTGATAAGGTGAGCTACGTAATTGATTTTAAAAGGCGCTCTGCAAAAGGCCGGTGATGGCCGAGTATAAATTTGAATTA
>JBBSBG010000488.1:0-2510 GCA_038251495.1 Cytophagales bacterium | reverse complement strand
TGAAGAAGATGACGGACTGGATCTATCGCACAGCCTGGAAAGTGGTGAATGCGGAACAGCGCCCAGCTACCAATCCTGATTTTAAGTTGGAGCGGTAATGAAATTTGACAGAGTCTCGCTCACTACTACGAGATCTTCATGCTCTTATCGCCACAACGATAGTTGAGCCAACCCTTAATTTTAGCGTTAAATATATTTTAAGTATAGTTAAAACTTATTTATATTTGGCCTAATACTTTAAGTATATATTTGTGTTTTACTCCAAATCTCATATAAAAAGGCCTATTTACATAGACCGGATAAAACCCTATATAGGGCAAAACTTGATCAAAGTTCTTGTGGGCCAACGTAGGGTTGGCAAAAGTTCTCTGCTAATGCAGCTTATCCAGATAATTCAAAAACAAGATTCTAAAGCCAACATTATATATATAAATAAGGAGCTTTTTGAACATGATAGCCTGCGCGATTATAAGGACCTCATGGAGGTTGTTCGCCAACAAACAAAATCCAAAACCAAAAACTATCTATTCATCGATGAAATTCAAGATATCCAACATTTTGAAAAAGCAATCCGAAGCCTTCAGGCAAAAGCAGAATATGATATCTATATCACGGGGAGTAATGCCTTCTTGCTTTCTGGGGAATTAGCCACCTACCTAAGTGGTCGATATATTGAATTCAAAATCTTTGGACTCACCTATTCCGAGTTCCTTTCCTTTCATGAATTGACAGATTCAAACGAAACTTTCCAATTGTATATGAAGTATGGAGGCCTTCCCTACTTGATTAATTTACCACTCACTGACGACCTGGTTTTCGACTATCTGAAAAATATTTATGCCGCTATTTTATTTAAAGATGTGGTCAGCAGACACAACATACGCAATGTATCTTTGCTTGAGAATCTGGTTAGGTATGTGGCCGACAATATTGGCAACCTGCTCTCCGCAAAAAGTATCAGTGACTTTTTAAAATCCCAGAAAATAAAAGTAACACCTAATGTGATTCTTAGTTATCTCAGCTTTTTAGAAGAAGCATTTTTTATCCTAAAAGTCAATCGTAAAGAACTGAGGGGAAAGAAAATATTTGAGATTGGTCAGAAGTATTATCTCGAAGATTTGGGACTGCGGCATTCATTGCTTGGCTACCGGACAGCAGACATCGGAAAAGTATTGGAGAACATCGTGTACCTCCATTTAATCATTGCCGGATATCAGGTTCGTGTTGGTAAGTTATTAGATAAAGAGATAGATTTTGTTTGTTCCAAAGGGGATGAAAAGATGTATGTTCAGGTAGCCTATTTAATACTCAATGAAGCTGCGGCAAACCGTGAGTTTGGAAATTTAGCATTGATCGATGACAATCATCCCAAATTTGTAGTTACAATGGATGAAAATGCATCGGGTAATGTGTCCGGCATCAAACATGTGCATGTACGCAAGTTTATTAAAGACCTTATTTGATTATCTTTAAGCTATGTCCTCCCTACTCCCCGGCTACCAATACGACATCTTCATCTCCTATCGCCACAACGATAACCGGAGTGGCTGGGTAACGGAGTTTGTAAAAGCGTTACACGAGGAGTTAGCTGCCACCATCAAAGAGCCAGTCACGATTTACTTCGATAAAAATCCACACGATGGATTATTAGAAACACACACCGTTGATAAAAGCCTGGAAGGAAAATTAAAGTGCCTCATCTTTATACCAATCCTGTCACAAACCTATTGCGATCCAAAATCCTTTGCTTGGCAGCATGAGTTTGTTGCTTTCAATAAAACGGCAAACGAAGGAGAGTCTATCCCCCTGTCCTCCGGAGAGGGGCTAGGGGTGAGGTCGTTTGGAAGAGATATTAAACTCAGCACTGGAAATGTTGCCAGTCGAATTCTTCCTATAAAGATTCATGACTTAGATGCTGAAGATAAAGTAACGATCGAAAATGAAATTGGCGGAGTGCTAAGGGCAATTGAGTTCATTTTTAAATCATCAGGGGTTAACAGGCCACTTACTTCAAAAGATGACGAAGTGCGATCTCAAGGAAAAATTCTTTATCGCGATCAGGTAAACAAAGTTGCCAATGCGATAAAGGAAATAATATATGCTCTAAAGAACCCTGTTTCAAAACCATCACGATCTACCGGCAACGATCAACGATCAACCACCGCCCCCAAGTCAAAAACCAAATTCATTCTTGCTGGTGCGATTGTTCTTTTATTGATTATCGCTGGCTACTTTCTTTATCCGAAAATTAAATCAGATCATAAGCCAACCGAGGTCATTGACAAATCCATTGCCGTACTCCCCTTTATTGATTTAAGCGAAGCGAAAGACCAAGGTTGGTTCTCGGATGGATTGACCGAAGAAATTCTAAATAGCCTTGCTCACATCAATGAACTCAACGTTATTTCACGCACATCGTCATTTGCTTTTAAAAACAAGAACCTTCGCATACAAACAATAGCTGATTCGCTTGGAGTCAATTATATTGTGGAAGGGTCTGTGCGAAAGTC
>JBBSBG010000487.1:0-2514 GCA_038251495.1 Cytophagales bacterium | reverse complement strand
GCACATAATACACCTTTAATATTTTTAGCCTGATAGATTCCTAACAAGTCAAGTTCAATGGTTTGCTTCATTCCATTACCTGTTACCTCAAACTTACCTGAACTTACTCTCTTAACCGTGTACTGATCTGACGCACTGATAAGCTCACTTTTTGTTTCAGTGGCTTTCGACTCAAACACTTCAGCTACTTGGGGTTGATTTTCACTAATCACAACCGGAACACCTGACTTAATTATACCTGCTTTTTCACTACCTATTTTTTGGAGTGTATCGCCCAGCAATTCTTTATGATCCCAACTAATATTAGTAATGACAGAAAGTATAGGTGTAATCACATTGGTAGAATCCAAGCGGCCACCCATTCCTGTTTCGATAATAGCAATGTCAACCTGCTGTTGTGCAAAGTAATCGAAGGCCATGGCTACCGTAATCTCAAAAAAAGAAGGTTTTAGTTTTTCAATTTCAGGTTTAATCCGTTTTACAAAATCAACAACAAACTCTTTTTCAACTTCATCGCCATTAATGCGAATGCGTTCAGTAAACTCTTTTAAATGTGGCGAAGTATACAGTCCGGTTTTATAACCTGCTGTTTGAAGAATAGCGGCAAGCATGTGCGAAGTGCTCCCCTTGCCATTCGTTCCCGCAACATGAATTGACTTAAACTTTTGGTGGGGATTGCCAAGGGCAGCGCACAACTTCAACGTATTAGTTAAATCTGGTTTGTAGGCAGCAGACCCCACACGCTGAAACATGGGGAGATTATTAAACAGGTAAGTTAGAGTATCCGTGTAGTTCATTTTCAGGCTGCGAAATTATGGTATACCTGATAAAACAAAAAGTCCCGCACGAAGCGGGACTTTTAATTTAATCGTTCAAGTCTGTTATTTACCAAGCTTGATTATCTTGAAACCAGCAGAGATTTGGAACACCTGATTCTTGGTTTGTTCTAAACTTGGGTCGTCATTTATTTTACTTAGACCCAAATTGTATCTCGCATCTAGAGTAAGGCCAAACGGAAGATCCCAACCCAAACCCAAGGCAACGCCAAAATCAGATTTTTTATAAAGATCCTTAGCATCTCGAGTTGTCGTTGTTCCCTGAACTGTCTGTTTTAATTGTCCGCCTGATAAAAACCCAAACTGAGGACCAGCCTGAATGTTTATTCCTGCTACTGTATAAAGCTTCAAAATAATTGGAATATTGATATAGTCGAAGTTCGCTTCGCCATTACCCGAATTAAATTGGACATTAGATCCTTGTTTGGAGAATAATAATTCAGGTTGGATACCCACTTTCGTAAATTTGAATAGAGCAAATGCTCCAGCATGGAAGCCAGTTCTGTTTTTATAATTTTCGCCAGCGCTTGATTTCGTATCAATATTGGCAAAGTTAGGGCCACCCTTAATACCAAGAGCAAACTGCATCTGTGCAAAAGCTGTCTGCGCTGCGCTTAATCCAATTAAGACAACGGCTAAACTGAGTAATTTTTTCATATAAGTTTTAGTTTTTTTTCTTTTAGCAAAGATAAGGCCGAATTAGGAAGTAACCCTATAGGCGATAAATTAAGGATAATGTTACTCATTAAATTCCAAAATCAGCGTTTTTGCCTTTAATTCTTCGATAGAACTCCATCAGAAAATTTAAATCACCCTCTTGATTCTCCGTTGTATAAAACGGATTGCCAACAACTACAGTCTTTCTTTCAAAATCAAAACCACAAGGAATTATGGGAACGTGGGCACCTTTAGCAATAAAGTAAAAGCCAGTGCGAAGCTTGTCAACTTTTTTTCTTGTTCCTTCTGGTGCTAAGGCCAGCACAAATTCATCATGCGCATTAAAGATATCAATCACTTGCTGCACCATGTCATGATGTGCTGATCGATCCACCGGATAGCCGCCCAGCCATCTAAAAAACCAGCCGAATGGCGGCTTAAAAAGAGAATTCTTTCCCAGAAATTTTGCCTTTTCAATTTTTAAAACACTACGTGCTAAAACTCCCACGGGAAAATCCCAATTGCTAGTATGCGGGGCAACTGCGATAATATATTTCTTGAGCCTGGGCGGAAAACTTCCTTCCACCTTCCAGCCCATTAGCTTAAATATCAGTCTGGCTATTATCCTAAACATCAGATCAACGAATCTAAAAGTTTATCGTCAGCCAAATATGGGATTGTTACTTTCATGGTTGGTGAGATTTCTTTTTCAATTGTAGATAATGCTCCTTCATTACGCGCCCACGCTCTGCGGGCTATGCCATTGTTCACATCAAAGTATAACATGTTCTTCAACTTTCGTGATGCGTCTTCCGAACCATCGAGTAATAAGCCATAGCCTCCATTAATTACTTCGCCCCAACCAACACCCCCGCCATTATGTATCGATACCCATGTGGCTCCACGAAACGAGTCACCGATCACATTATGAATTGCCATATCAGCAGTAAAGCGCGAGCCATCATAAATATTAGATGTCTCTCTATACGGACTATCTGTTCCTGATACATCATGGTGATCG
>JBBSBG010000486.1:0-2527 GCA_038251495.1 Cytophagales bacterium | reverse complement strand
TGCTAAACCAGAAGACAAAGAAGCATTATTTAGTCGGGCGGTGGGGCGCTACAATTATGGTCAGTGGGCGGTGGCTAAGGAAGACTTTCAAAAATTATTGACCATGCCTGGTGGCGAAACCAATACTGTTTACTTTCAATCCGACCAAAGTGGTGGTGGAGTCACCAAAGCATTCACGGCTCAAGACAACCTCACTCCTACTTGCCTCAATTACCTGGGATTAATTGAAACAAAACTGAATAACTATAAAGCTGCTGAAACAAATTTTAATTCCGCTGTTAAACTTAGCCCTAACAATGCCGACTTCTATCTGAATCGAGGCTTGACAAAATTATTGGCTGGTGATTCGAGTGGAGCAAAATTTGATTTTCAACAAACGCTAACACTCAATCCCGAAAGTAGCTTAGCTAAACATAACCTTGCGATTTTAACTTCCAGCAACAACTCAATGGAGAAAGAAAAACTACTCACGGACGCAATTGAAATCAATCCGCTACCGTACTCCTATGCTGAACGTGGATCAATTAGAATGAAAACAGGAAACCTTGCGGGAGCCTTAGCAGATTATACAGAGGCCATCCGACTTGATCCCACGGAAGTGGATTATTGGTTAAACCGGGGAATTGTAAAAGAACAAAGCAACGATGTGAAAGGAGCCATTGCTGATTATAAAAAAGTACTGCAACTAAAACCTGATTATGAAAAGGGCTGGCTAAATCATGGCAACGCTTTAGTAAAACTAAACCGCGTTGCTGATGCCATTGAAGACTATACCGTGGCCATCACCTATTACCCTGAATATGGCTTGGCTTATTATAACAGAAGTGTTGCATATCACCGGCTCGGAAAAAAAGCTGAGGCTTGTAAAGATTTAACTCGGGCGATTGCACTGGGAATGAAGGTTGAGCAAAGCATGCGTATGAAGATATGTGTAGACAAATAATAACAACCTCTGGATTGGAATTGATTTCCGATATTGTGAAGACTCGTGGTGGTGGGTTGAGGGTGCCGAGTAAGGAAAGTGAATTAAGTGAGTTTATTATTCATCTATATTCTATCATCCAATGATAAAGCCAATAGTCCTATTCTTAATTTTGATCCATTGCGAATTGATGGCAATAGGACAAGAAATATTATACAACAACCAATCAGAATTACAAGTACTGCACAAGAAAATTGCCCTTGCAAGTAACGACACTGCGCTAATGAATAGCTATCGGCAGCTTGGATTCTTTTATCAAAATGGAAATTCGGATAGTTCACTTTACCACCATCAGCGCCAGCTTATACTGGCAAAGAAATTAAAAATGAAGTTATGGGAAGCGGATGCTTATCAGCAAATAGGATATGTCCAAACTACGTTAGTAAATTTTTCAGAAGCATTCGCTGCTTTTTCGGAGGGATTTAGAATAGCAGAAGATGAAAACAGTGAGAAGAACAGTTGGAGCATTTCAAGATTTTCATTTTCTAAAAACCCGACAGAAGCCCGGTTGTCAATCGTGGGTATGCTCTATCATGACATATCTAGACTATACAAAGCAACACGTAATTATGAAAAAGCAAAGGAATCGCTATTCTCTGCCCTTGCAATAGGCGAAGCTATAAAAAATGAAAAGGTCATCATTCTGGCGAATCAGAATTTAGGTGTCTTTTATCTTGAAAATCAAAATCAGCCGGATTCGGCATACAATTATTTAAACAATGCACTTTTTCTTTATAAAACCTCCACATATCAACAACAATTGGGTTTTTTGCTACAGAATATTGGAGCCTACTACGATACCAAGGAAAATTACGAATCAGCAGCAACGTATTATAAAAAAGCTATTCAAGTGAACATCATTAATAGTCAATTGGAAAGCTTGTGTAAGTCGTATCTAAATTTGGGGAAAATATTTATAACTAAAAATGAAATTGACTCCAGCCTATATTTTACTAAAAAAGCATTCCAGTTAGCGAAAGAAGCCCACCTGTATGTTAGACTAGCGAGTGCCAATTCTCAAATAGCCTGCATAAATTTAAAACAAAACAATGCTGCCAAAGCTGTACCCTATTTAAAGACATCAAAATCCATTACAGATAGTCTGAACAATGCCTATATTGATAAACTAATTCAATATCAGAATATCATTTTAAATGAACAGCTCTTATTGAAGGAGAATGAAAAGCAGATAATTGAGGATAAGAACAAGTTGCGAACCTATTCCTTTTTAGCAGGTACAGTTATTTTCGTTGCCATCGGTCTTTTAATGTATCGCAACAACAATCAAAAAGCTAAAGCAAATAAGACCCTAGAAAAAGCGCTACATGATCTCAAGGCAACCCAATCCCAATTGATTCAATCTGAAAAAATGGCTTCGCTTGGTGAACTCACTGCTGGTATTGCGCATGAAATTCAAAACCCATTGAACTTCGTGAATAATTTTTCTGAAGTGAGTAATGAATTGATTGATGAAATGAATGGAGAATTAGAAAAAGGAGATGTGAATGAAGCAAAGGCTATTGCAAAAGATGTAAAAGAGAATCT
>JBBSBG010000485.1:0-2527 GCA_038251495.1 Cytophagales bacterium | reverse complement strand
TGTTATGAAAAAGTTAGTTATCAGTTTTCTCTTTATAGCATTATCGTCTCTATGCCTTTTGGCGCAAAGTAATAAACCAACACCTCGGCTCAATCACATTGCTTTGTATGTGGTAGATCTAAAAATCAGTACAGATTTTTACCACAACATTGTTGGCTTAGATACTATCCCCGAGCCGTTTCATGATGGGCGACATACATGGTTTGGTGTTGGTCCAAAAAGTCACCTGCATATTATTTCGGGTGCTGAGCAAAAAGCAGATCATAATAAAAACACCCATCTCTGTTTCAGTGTGCCTTCGGTAAATGCCTTTGTGGCTGTGATGAAAAAAAACGAGGTAGAGTTTGAAGACTGGGCTGGAACTAAAATGGCAATAACCAATCGTGTGGATGGTGTGAAGCAAATCTATTTTAAAGACCCTGATGGGTACTGGATTGAAATCAATGATGCGAAGGAGTAAATCTTTTTTAATGAATAGCTTTCGAGTTCTTCAAAAGAATTTTTCCTAAAGTCGGGGTCATATAGGCTATTGATTACGAGTTTGTATTTATTTCATCTTCAACACCAACGATGGATCAAGTGGATAGCGACCGAACGATTTTCCGTACACTGCAACGCCACCATTACCTTCAGTTTTAATATTAATTATGAGTTCTCCTTTATCCATCGCAGCTTTTAATTGTTTCTTAGATATAGGCACTTTTACCAAATATCCATAAGAACCAGCCTCGCGCAATTTTTTATCTTTCAATTGGTGATGCCAGGATAGCACGCCACGATGATCAGCAGGGTCATCCGTTAATGTGGTTGTAAGTGCAGATTCACCATTAATTGAAATATTGATTATAGATGGAAACAAAGTTTCATCCGTCATGGGGTAAGAGTTTGGATTGCCACTTGGCGAAGCTTTGGCGCCCATCATAAAATCACCACCGGTCTTTTCTTTTTCATCACGATCTTTAACGAAGAGTTCCTTGGCGGAAAGCTCAATCAGAAAATATGACTCTTTGACTTTATTAAGATCAATTGAATTTAATTTAAGGTTATATTCAAAATTTCCAGTTCCGGCTCCACATACTTTTAATCCGTCAAGCACATTCCATTGCTTGCTGCTCCAGGTTGAGTTAGTAAATGTAGAAGGCGCTACAGAAATAATTTCTGTTTTAGGTAGTTTGCTTTCTGAAATGATCTCGAAATGCATGAAGTTGTGATGTAACACAGCTCCTTTTAAATCCTCAAGTTGAAGCGTTAGTTCAGCCAACCCACGTGTGTTCGGAATATTCAAAGCGAGCGATTCAATCTCTTTTTGTGCATAGGGTGTGTAGTCAATCATTTTTGTTCCATACGCAACAAGCGAAGTTTCTCCAATTGAATTGGTGAGCTTTAATTGGAAAATAAGTTTTAAATGCTTGCCATGATCAACATCGGTCATGGAAGAGAGATAGAGCGGTACTTTTATTTCATCTCCACCTTTAACGGTTTCACAAATTTCATTTCCTGTTGAAAGATATACAGATGCATGCATGTCGTTAAGTTTCATGCCAGGCATTAACTCTTCAAAACCTGTAAACTTATTGGTGCGATCGAAACGCCAGTAACCGTTCCATTCATTGATAACATCGTGATGTTCGGTGTAAAGCCAACCAGCTACTTCCGGATATTTTCGGAATGTATTCATCATACGATGATAATCCCAACTCCAATCAACATCTCCGGTGCTTCCTTCATAGCCCCATACATTCCCACACTCTGAATTAATTTTTGGTTGCTTGCCTTGCTTAAAACCAGGTTCAAATTGAAACGTACTTCCTTCCGAAGATTTCTCAGTTAAATTCTTTAAGAAACTTTCCCATTCCCAACCGGGTAAATATTCATGAAAAGAATTTATATCAGTTTGTGTATGACCCGCACCACAGCAAATAGAATTGTCTTCCGCCAATCGAGTTGGATCTAATGACTTAGCGAGGTAATACATAGACGCTACCCACATTTGAGTTTCAGGCAAATAGGTGGCTTCCTGTTTCCCGTTTACTTCGGTGTGTGTGCGTAAGCCCCAGGTTTCATTGAATAAAATCCATGAGAAAATAGAAGGGTGGTTGAAGTCTCGTTTCACCATTTCGCGAAAGGTAGTTTCGGCTTCGTGTTGCATTTTTGCATCGGGGTCACCCCAACTGTTTGGCAAGTCGGCCATTACTAGTACACCAAGTTTATCGGCCCAATAAAGTTTGCGTGGAATTTCGGTTTTAATGTGTGGACGAATTCCGTTTAGTCCGATCGACTTAGCGAGTTCAATTTCCTTGCGCATAAAATCATCGCTCGGAAATGTATAGAATCCTTCCGGATGATACGATTGATCCAGCGTAAGCTGAAGATAAACTGGTTTGTTGTTGATGGCCACATACGGAAAGTCTGTGCCGGGAAGATTGATAACTGAAACTTTACGCATTCCAAAATAAGTTTTGAACGCATCATCACCAACGGCAACATCTACATCATATAAATATGGATCGTCCATCGACCACACGTG
>JBBSBG010000484.1:0-2531 GCA_038251495.1 Cytophagales bacterium | reverse complement strand
CCGGTAAATAAGTTTAGAAAGAAAGTTACGATTTTGGTACTTTACTTCTTAACAGCAAAATAAAGAGTAACCTACTTGTAATAAATAATAAAATCTTCATTTTGCGATCAATTAAGTTATATGAATTCAAATCATTTTGATGTTGTTGTTGTTGGCGCTGGAGTGCTGGGAACTTTTCACGCCTATCATGCTGCTGAGATAGGAAAAAAAGTATTGCTAATCGAAAAAGATTCCTTTCCCGTGCAGGCAACGGTTCGAAATTTCGGACAGATTGTTCCATCAGGTATGGCGGGAGCCTGGTTTAACTATGGTTTATACAGCTCACAACTCTATAAAAATATCCAATCGGAATATGATATTTCTATCCGTCAAAATGGAAGTGTTTACATTGCTTCCAATGCCGATGAGCAACAATTGATTCATGAGCTCAAGCAGCAGATGGATGAAAAGAATTATGAGGCTATTTTGTTAACTCAAATTCAATGTTTACAAAAATGGCCCGCACTTCTACCTTCTTATTGTCGCGAAGGGCTTTACTTTCCGCAAGAACTAAGTGCTGAACCTAACGCATTGATTTACAAACTCCTTTTTTACATCACGCGAAAATTTCCATCACTCAGGTATTATACCCAAACTGCCGTTGTTGGTTGTGAGCTTAAAGAAGGTAAGGTTAAAGTATCAACCAACAAGAACGAGACATTTACCTGTGATGAAGCTATAATCTGCAATGGCAGTGAGTTTGAATTTCTATATCCGGAATTATTTCGGGCAAGTGGAATTGTAGTAAGTAAACTCCACATGTTGAAAACTATTCCATATCCTGAGGCCGGATTGGATGGAAATATTTTAACGGGCCTTACCATAAGGAGGTATGAATCTTTTAAGGCGTGTCCCTCCTATTCAAAAATTGAGACGCCACCTGAACTTCAGGAATTAACAAAATGGGGAATCCACATTCTTTTCAAGAAGGCAATTGATGGATCAATTATACTTGGCGACTCGCATGAGTATGCACCGGCAGGTGAAATTGAAAAGCTTGGGTTCGAACTTAATCAGCATATTAATGATTTGATGCTAAAAGAAGCTGCAAGAATTGTAAACATGGGCGAATTAAAAATAGCTACCAGTTGGGCTGGATATTATTCGCAGCATGCTGAAAAAGATATTGTAGAGATTGATCTTGATAAAAAAATACACATAAGAACCGCTATTGGTGGAAAAGGTATGACCTCATCAGCTGGGTACTCCAAAAAAAGCATTGATAAGATTTTCAAGAACTAGTTTATATTGGCACTGCAATGTGGACCAACTTTCATACGCATACTTCTTATTGTGATGGAAAAGGTTCGTTTCAGGACTTTATAGATGTTGGCGAAACCAAAAGCCTTGGTTTTTCTTCGCATGCACCGCTTCCCTTTTCTACCTCGTGGGCAATGAAAAGCGAATTGTTATCGGACTATCTTAACCAGATTCAACAACTAAAGGAAATAGTAAAATCTACTGAAATATATGCAGGACTGGAAGTTGATTATATTCCCGGGCTTATTGCACCTACCGATTTTAAAAATCTTGATTACACAGTTGGGTCAATTCACTTTGTTGACTCTTTTATTAGTGGAGTTCCTTGGGAAATTGATGGACTTCATTCTCTGTTCCTCGAGGGACTGAAATCAATCTTTAAAAACAATCATCAAAAGGCCTGGGGCCGATACTTTGAATTGACGCGCGAAATGATTCGTGAAGCACCACCCACTATTCTTGGTCATTTGGATAAAATGAAAATTCAAAATACAGATTCTAAATTCTTCAGCGAAAGCGAAACCTGGTACCGTAATGAAATTAAAGAAACAATAGCCGCGATAAAACGAACTAATATAATAGTAGAGGTAAACACCCGCGGCATCTATCAAAAAAAATCAGCCACAACATATCCAAGTCCGTGGATTCTTGAATTAATTAAGGAAGCAAAGATTCCAATCACGCTAAGTTCGGATGCGCATCATCCCCAGCATTTGATTAGTGAGTTTGGGGCAACGGCTATACTTCTGGCTAAAATTGGTTTTAAAAAAATAAGTATTCTTACTCAAGGCCAATGGAAAGAAGTTAACTTTAGCCAAAACGGAATACACTTTGAAAGTTAAAAATTCTAAAATCACCAACTGGCTTTCGCAAACCAATGGCTTTTGGTTTACCGTCTATACAGCACTATCAGCATTTTGTCTTTACACATGCATCTATGCATTTAGAAAAACTTTTGCGGCTGCGACATTTGATGGACTTGCATTTGCAGGCATTAGTTATAAGGTATGGATGGTAACGTTTCAGGTTGTTGGCTATGCCTTAGCCAAATTCATTGGCATTAAAGTAATCTCCGAATTAAAAGCGCATTCAAGAGCGTTTGGCATTTTGTTGATGGCAGCAATAGCTGGTGCATCTTGGTTTTTCTTTGCCTTAGTCCCTGCTCCATATAATTTAATATTTCTCTTTACAAATGGATTGCCATTGGGTTTAGTCTGGGGGATGGTATTCGG
>JBBSBG010000483.1:0-2538 GCA_038251495.1 Cytophagales bacterium | reverse complement strand
CATTCTTCCTGCCTTTTCTTACGCACAAGCTTTAGAATCTAAAAGCATTCAGGCCGCTATCTTTTTAGGTGGCGGCCGTTCTTTCTTTGCAACCAATGTGCTTAAATCAAGAACCCGCTATCCAACCCCGGAATATCGATTCGGAGTTAGAATGAGTAAACCTCTCAATCATTTATTTGAGGTTGAAGCCAGGCCGGCCTTAGGGATAAAAATGAATGGCAAGACTCAGAATACACTTACCCCATTTGAATTTTTGGAAAAGGCAACAAGGAATAAATACTTGTTTATAGAAGTGCCATTATTGCTGAGTTATAATGTTACAAAACGAATAGGAATAAAATCGGGAGGCAATGCCCGTATGTTTTTGCAATCGAAAGACGAGCAATATGGATTCCTGTCTAATAAATTTGATTTTGGAATAATTGGCGGAGCAAATATCGAAATATCAAAAAAATTAAACGTGGGAATTGAGTACCTATATGGGATAACCCGGGTCTATCAAGTTTACTACTACAATGCGGACTTGCAACCAGACACGGGCACGCTTACTGTGCGAAATAGGTTGCTACAAATTACTTTGGAGTATAGACTTGGGAGGTTAGAAAAGTAAAAGCGTACTCAAAATTAAGGATATAACTCCTTATACTTTTGTTTTCCGCTATCTAAAAACTTAGCAAAGCGCTCAGCATTTAAATTATAACCATAAGGTGACACAAGCACACGTTCATCTTTACCTATCAACACATAGAATGGTTGTGCGTTGTTGTTCAGGTTGGTGATTTGAAGGTCGGCATTTTGTTTGCCGATGGTTTTCTT
Organism: Cytophagales bacterium; assembly: GCA_038251495.1. Lineage (GTDB taxonomy): Bacteria > Bacteroidota > Bacteroidia > Cytophagales > Cyclobacteriaceae > ELB16-189. Next base: position 1,722 of record JBBSBG010000483.1, on the reverse strand, counting down.
CACCTTGTTATCATACGTTGAAGTATACCAATCACTTTCAGGCAACTCGGTTTTATCATCCACGTAAAGTGCGACAACAACAAAATCTTCATTCAAGCGCTGAAGAACTTGTGGGTCGGACCAAACATTGGCTTCCATCTCGCGACAATTGGTGCAACCATGCCCGGTGAAGTCAATAAATATTGGTTTGTTTTGTTGACGCGCGCAAGCAAGAGCTTGATCATAATCGAAGTATCCGTTTAGTCCGTGTGGCAAGTGAAGAAAGTCCTGATACTTAGGATTATCACAAATCGCTCCCGATTTTTCCGATGAGTTTTTTAGTAGATTAAAATCATGCGTATGTAGAGGAGGTAAATAACCAGCAAGAGATTTTAGAGGTGCACCCCACATACCAGGTACTAAGTAAACGGCAAACACAAATACAATCATCGCCAATGAGATTCTAAAAACACTAATTGTTTTATCTTCAGCATCCTTGCCCGTATCACCCGGTAAGCGAAAAGCTTTCATCAAGTAAAGCCCAATCAACACAACAATTACTATCCAGATAGCGATGTTGATTTCGCGATCGAGTATTCCCCAATGAAAAGCCTGATCAGCAATACTTAAAAATTTAAAGGCGAGAGCAATCTCAACGAAACCTAAAACAACTTTTACTGTATTCAACCAACCACCAGATTTTGGCAGAGACTTTAACCAATTAGGGAAAAAGGCAAACAGTGTAAACGGAATTGCAAAAGCGAGGGCGAAAGCGAACATGCCCGCGATGGGTTTAAGAAATTCACCCCCAGCCGATGAAACTAAAATACTGCCAACGATTGGGCCTGTGCAGGAAAATGAAACTAACACCAAGGTGAAAGCCATGAAGAACACTCCTGCCAGTCCACCTTTCTCAGCTTGTTGATCCACTTTATTTATGATCGATCCCGGCAAGGTTATTTCAAATAAACCAAGGAAGGAGAGGCCAAACACAATGAAGACTAAAAAGAAAATCAAGTTTGGAATCCATTCTGTAGAAAGATGGTTGGCAGTTTCCGGTCCCATTAATGGAGCAAGTGCCGCACCGATTAATGTGTAAATGAGAATGATGAAAAAGCCATACATCAAGGCTTGAAACTTTGTGCCTCGTCCGGTAAAGAAACTCACCGTCATGGGTATCATGGGAAAAACACAAGGCGTGATGAGGGCAGCTATACCTGCTAAGAATGCTATTAACAAAAATCCTAATATAGATTTTCCTTGCGCATCTTCTTTTACAAGAGTAGGATCGAGAATGGGGCCATTAGATTGTTGTTGGCTGCTGGTTGCTGGTTGCCGGAGGTTAGAGGCTGGAGGTTGGAAGTTAGAGACTGAAAAACTGTCCGTATTGATTGGATTTTGAATCGATGTGTCCGGAGTTTTGGAGGAGACTTTAATAGTACTAAAGGAAAAATCTTCGCCACCCGGCACGCATTGGCCGGTAACTTCCGTGCATATTTGATACTCTGATTCGCCTGAAATTTTTAAGGGAGAGCTTAGCACTTTTATTTTCTGACGGAATTCAGCATGCTTTTTAAAAATCTTAACATCGCATTCAAAAATCTCGTCATACTTATCAATTGGGTTGATGGGTTGAATGCCGCCCACCAATTGGAAACTTGAATGCGGAGCAAGAATAAAATTTGTTTTAATTGGATCTTCGCAAGGGAACTCTGATGAGTATAAGTACCAGTCTTTTTCTAT
>JBBSBG010000482.1:0-2544 GCA_038251495.1 Cytophagales bacterium | reverse complement strand
TCAAGTGTTTTGTTCATTTTCCAGTTGCCGGCAACAATTTTTTGACGCATAATTTTAAGAGTTAATTTATTTTGGATCGAATGTGAATGTATCAGCAGGTTTCTCACGCACAAGCCGCATGCTTTTTATCGGCCCTTTGTACGTTACATGCACTAAGTTTGATTGATCATGATGGGTTTCCATAATGACTTCATTTTTTACTTCTATGGTTTTGAATTTTTTAACGTTCTCAATTTCTATGTAGCAGATGATTGCCGGGTCTTCCCGCTCGAAGCCTAGAAAATTCATCTTCTGTAATTTGTCATCGAGTTTTACAGATAGTCGCTGAAGAACATAGTCACTAATTAGTTTTTCTGTAGTAAAATCTTTACCGGGTTGCAGTAAATCAAAACCAGGTTTGTTCAACTGATTTTGAATCGATAATTCTAAGTCATCTAAAAAAATACGGGAAGTAATTTGTAGAGCCTTATCTGTTTCACTATAATTAATTTCAGATACCGATAGATGGATTGGGTGCAGTAAGAGAAGGAAAGAATAAAAGAGTGTAATCATGCAAAGCCTATGGCTAAAATCGTGCCTTCAAAATTACTTCTAATTAGGTGTATAACAAATCAGGTTAATGGGTTTGATCTTAGCAACCTCACCCTAACTTGCCTTCTGCAAGTTAGCACACCATCATGCCCCTCTCCACAGGGAGGGATCATAAAAAGTATGACTTGACATATATGCTTTTGGGGTGAGGGTAATAGAAGCTTATGCTTTCTTTCTAATTGTCCTAAATCAAAATTAGGTTTATACTTGTGGTCCTTAAAAAGGTATGGAATGGGTGAGTTTGAATTATATTTTGGCTTAGGGAAAGATCATATACTGGATTACGCAAACGGATACGATCATATCTTGTTTGTGCTGGCTTTGTGCGCTGTTTATATGATAGGTGACTGGCGCAAAATCTTAATCCTGGTAACAGCGTTTACTATTGGCCACTCTGTTACACTTGCTTTGGCAACACTTGAAGTAATAAACGTGCCAACGGATGCCATCGAGTTTCTGATTCCACTCACCATTTTTATAACAGCCGTTGCCAATCTTTTTAAGAAAGAGGGCGCGGTTAGCAAAACAAAAATTCAAGCGAACTACCTTTTTGCACTTTTCTTTGGCTTGATACATGGGCTTGGGTTCTCCAATTATTTGCGAGCACTTTTAGGGAAACAAGAAAACATTGTATCCCCATTATTTGCCTTTAATCTGGGTTTAGAGTTTGGTCAAATAATTGTGGTAGCAATATTCCTTGCAATCAGTTTTATTTTAATTGAATTAGTGAAAGTGCCGCGCAGAGATTTCAGATTCGTTTTATCTTCGGCTATTGCCGGAATTGCGCTGGTGCTAATGAAGGATAGAATTTTCTGGTGAAGGAAGAACGCCACTGATTCACAGATTTAAATTAATTAGGTTGCTAGTATTTATAAATAATTGCTTCTGATTCACATAATTATAATAAGTGAACTTGTCTGCCGGCAGGCAGGTATGTGGCTACAAATTAAACTCTATGAATAAATTAATTACACTCCCTTTTGTTCTTTTTTCATTCTCGCTTGCCGCGCAGGATTGGAAAGGGAAGTTTGAGCAACTGGATCAAACATTACCAACGCCCAATGAGTATCGATCTGGTTCAGGAGCACCCGGACCAAAGTATTGGCAACAAAAAGCAGACTACGACATTACTGTTGAGCTCAACGATCTCAATCAAAGTATTTCAGGAACAGAGAAGATTACGTACCATAATAATTCGCCCGATGTATTGAAATACCTCTGGTTGCAGTTAGATCAAAATCTTTTTGATAAAGAAAGTAACACCGGAAAAACAACCAACAACACTGTGAAAGATTCTGTAGCTACTAAAACATTTGCCGGGCAGCTTGGGCTATATGAATTTGATGGTGGTTATAAAATTAAATCAGTTAGCGATGCGGCTGGTAAAGCATTGCCGCATACAATCAATAAAACCATGATGCGGGTTGATTTGCCGAAGCCTTTAAAGTCTGGCGAGAAAGTAACATTTCAAGTTGACTGGTCATACAACATTAACGATCGTAACTTTCAAGGTGGCAGAAGCGGATACGAATATTTTCCTGATGAAGATAATTACGTGTATACGATTGCCCAATTCTTTCCGCGCATGTGTGTGTATGACGATGTTGTGGGCTGGCAGAATAAACAATTTTTAGGTCGCTCAGAGTTTACGCTTCCTTTTGGAGATTATAAGGTGGCTATTACTGTGCCTGCCGATCATATTATTGCTGCCACTGGTATGGTACAAAACCCACAGCAGGTTCTTACTAAAACCGAAATCGAGCGATTTGAGAAAGCGAAGTCTTCTTATGATAAGCCCGTTGTTATAGTAACACAAGCCGAAGCTACTGCGAAAGAAAAAACGAAATCAAAAGAAAAGAAAACCTGGCAATTTGCCGCTACCAATGTTCGCGATTTTGCTTTTGCTTCATCACGCAAATTTATTTGGGATGCTATGGCCGTAAAATTGGCAAC
>JBBSBG010000481.1:0-2552 GCA_038251495.1 Cytophagales bacterium | reverse complement strand
CTTCAATGCGGCAATCTCATCCCACGTAAGTGGCATTGAAACAGGCGCTCCGTTTCTGCCACGAATACTGTAGGGTGAAACAATGCTTTGTCCGGATCGAATTCTGAAAATATCAATCAACACGCGACCCTTGCGAGCATCCTTCTTAATGTGCAACGTTGTTTCTTTATTATTCCGATCAACATAAGGAACAGCAATTGATTGCGCAGCTTCAAAGACTGTATGGAAATCCCAGCGCGGTTCAATCGGGCAACAAATGTGAATGCCTTTACCACCAGTTGTTTTGGCAAAGGCTTTATATCCAAAGGTTTCAATATGCGATTTCATATCCAGCGAAAGTGAAACGATCTTGCTGAAGTTATATCCTTCCGGTGGATCAAGATCGAACACCATATAATCTGGATGCTCAAAGTCCGGCTTGCGACTATGTAATTGGTGTAACTCCAATGAAGCAAGATTAGCCAACCAAACCAATGTTGCTGGTTCAGTTGCTATGATGTAATCTTTTTTCTCCTCTTTACCGAGTTTTACAAACTCTATCCAATCGGGCGCCCATTCAGGTCGGTTCTTTTGATAAAAACTCTCACCATTTATTCCATCCGGAAATCGAATGAGCGTAAGTGCACGACCCTTTACGTGTTGCAGCAACGTGGGCGCAATCTTTAAATAGTATTCAATGACTTCTGCTTTGGTAATAGCATCATCTGGAAATAGAATCTTCTCTAAATTGGAGAGTTCCAACTTACGTTTTCCAAACTGAGTCCATTGCGATTTTTTAGCCATCCTTTAATAAGGGACAATTGACAGATAACAATTGACAATTAGATTCATAGAAGAATATAAAATTGAGCCCACCCTTTTAATTGTTAACTTGATTAAAGTTCAACATTTCATGACACTTACCTTTCAGTTTTCAACTGTCAATTATCCATTACTTTACTCCATCACTTCAGCCTTAGGTTTATTACTGAGGAAAATCATCCCAATTACGAACGTAATACCGGCTACAATGATTGGATACCAAAGTCCCGCAAAGGGATCACCACCGGGCAATTCATCAGTCTTGCTTGCAACGTAAAGCGAAGTAGCAATAAAGGGTGTCATACCTCCAAAAATTCCATTTCCAATATGATAAGGAAGCGACATGGAAGTGTATCGGATTCGGGTTGGGAATAACTCAACCAAGAATGCAGCGATAGGTCCATAAACCATAGTTACTAAAAGTACCTGCGCAACCACCAATGCAATCATCCACCAATAATTACTGCCTGCTAAAAATACCTCAGTCTTAGCATCTGAAGCGCCCTCCTTTGTTGTTAATGTTTGAATTGTTTGATCTGTGAAAACATGAACTGTTTTTATTGTTGCAGCATCGCCAGATGATACAGCCTTGGTTCGTTCAATTGATTTTGCACTTTCAATTTCTGTCTTGATTGAAACATCTGTTAAGGAATACATTTTTTGATAAATGGGTCGGTAAAGAAAAACAGCCAACAGCAGTCCGGTCATCATAATATACTTGCGCCCAACCTTGTCGCTCCATGCACCGAATACAATAAAGAATGGCGTACCAATTAGTAATGCAATGGCAATGATATCGCGGGTTTGAACAAACTCAACTTTACACGTTTGCTCAATGAATGTCATGGCATAAAACTGACCGGTGTACCACACCACACCCTGCCCTGCAGTTGCACCAAATAGGGCAATCAACACCATGATCAGGTTTTCTTTCTTACCAAAACTTTCCTTGAGCGGATTTTTAGAAATTTTCCCTTCATCTTTTAATTTTTGAAACATGGGTGATTCTTGCATTCTTAGGCGAATGAAAATAGAAACCAAAACCAACAATGCTGAAACCAAAAAAGGAATGCGCCAACCCCACGCGCTAAATTCTTCAACACCAACAAAATTTCTAACTACTAGAATAACTCCTATTGAAACAAACAACCCAAGTGTTGCCGTGGTTTGAATAAAACTAGTATAATATCCTCTTCGTGCAGCAGGTGCATGCTCAGCTACATAGGTAGCTGCACCACCATATTCTCCGCCCAATGCAAGACCTTGTAACAATCGTAGTAACAAAACAAGAATTGGCGCTGCAATACCAATTGTTTGATAACCGGGTATCAATCCAATGGCAAAAGTTGATCCACCCATTAATATTAGCGTTACCAAAAATGTGTACTTGCGACCAACTAAATCGCCAAGCCTGCCAAACACAATTGCTCCAAATGGTCTCACAACAAAACCAGCCCCGAATGCTGCCAGTGTTGACAAAAGTGCTGCTGTAGGATTTGATTGCGGAAAGAATTGTTGCGATAGAATAACCGTAAGGCTACCAAAAATGTAAAAGTCGTACCATTCGATTAGTGTGCCCACAGAAGAAGCCGTGATTACATACCAGAGCGTTTTCTTTTCTTCTTTGGTGATTACAGTTGTATGCATTCCATTATAGTTTAGGGAAAGTTAGCAGAAAATGGTTTTTGTCAGGCTATCGATTAAAAGAAAATCTCTTGTGCCAATCGAAATGTATTGGCATGTGCTTCAAT
>JBBSBG010000480.1:0-2553 GCA_038251495.1 Cytophagales bacterium | reverse complement strand
GAATTTAGTGAAGAGGTTGCATCTCTATTAAAATATAGGCAGTTAGGTATGGGTTAGACGTAAAGGCAATATTTAAGTTACAGGCATGCTATATTTTATTCATCCCGCAATGTTTTAGTAGGATTAAGTGACGCGGTCGAAATTGTTTTATAGCCAACTGAAACGATAGCTACAAAAATCAATGCCAGAATAGAAATTGAGAGGCTCGCAATACCGATCTTAAGGTAATATTCCCAAATTGAATCCATTAAAAAATCTGCCATAAAATATCCCGCAGCCCCACCAATTACAGTTGCTACCATCAGATTAACTACAAATTCGAAATTGATTACCCCCGCGATATTAAAAATCGAAGCCCCCAATACTTTTCTAACGCCAATCTCTTTCATCTTCTTAGCAATATTCAAAGAGACAAGCGTGTACATTCCAATGCCTGTCATTAGCACTGCAAAAAAACCAAGAAAGCCAGACATGGTTACGATGTTATTATTAATCTCACTGGTCTCCTGCAGGGCTACATCTATCATTCTGCCATTATAAATTGTATTAGGAAAAACTTCTTTCCATTTTTTCTCCATAAACTCATTGACGGATGAAATTTTCCTAGGATCAACTTTAACGATTAATTGCTGATACTTATCAGGTGAAGTATAACGAACCATCAATGGCTGAATTGGATTAAACAATGCACGCGCATAGATATTCTTAATCACACCAACTACGTACAACTGAACGGTATCCCTCCAAACCAAGCGCTTTCCTACTGGGTTATCAGTCCAACCAAACTGTTTAACCAACTCTTCGGTAACAAGAACTGATTCTTTCCTGTCAGTCTCAGAATCCTTCACAAAATTTCGTCCTGCAACCAACTCCATATCCATTACTTCAAAATAATTATCACCAATATCAAAAATATCTACCTCACGCTCAACCGATTCATACTTTATTGGATCGTTATACCAACCGTTAGCAACATGATCGCGTGTGCCTGCGATTAACTCGATCTCTTTATTCGTTGACAACGCATCGCGATACGTATTGAACCCACTTTCATTATTTACCCAAACTGAAATTACACCTTGGGTGGCAAAACCAAGGTCATAGTCTTTCTGATATTGTCCATTGTTATAGAAAGCAACCCCCATAATAATTGCTAGTAAGGAAATTACAAACTGCCCACATAGCAATATTCTGGTAAACCAATTGGTGCCTCCAAATTTGGCTTTGCCTTTCAAAATACTTACCGGTTCGAATGAGGTAATATAAAAAGAGGGATACCCGCCTGCTATTAAAGCGGTAATAATTAACAGAGCGAAAAGGAAAAATATAAATTCAATATTATCTGCATAAACTAATCTAAGTGTAAGCCACGACCATAAAGAATCATAGGCCGGCACCATCCATTCCGCGATCAGCATTCCTGCAAGCATTCCAAAAATACATAGAATCAGATTCTCACTTAAGAATTGAAATACTAACTGACTTCGCATTCCACCCATAACCTTGCGAATACCTATTTCCTTTAACCGCCTGCTGGAAATTGCAATAGACGTGTTTGTAAAGTTAAAGCACGCCAGCAGTAACAACAATCCAGACATGACTGCCGGAATAGTTACAGCCTCGTTTGGAATACCACCTCGCAACCAGTCATTATCAACCTTGGCTGCGCGATTGCGTGTCATCATACCCTTAAAATTCTCGAGGTAGTAGGTGGTTACTTTAAAGTCTTCCCGAGCTGTGTTTTGAGGCTCAATATAATTTTGCAATTGTTGAGTTACGGATGCTACTAAACTTGGATCATCAATCTCAAGAAACAAAGTACTCCAGCGTTTCCAGCTTGTTTCCGTTTGTTCCTGATCCAGATTGATATCCCAAAAATTATCAAAGAGCGTAATTACTTCAATAAAGCTAAAGCTGGAATTGCTCGGAGGTTTTTCAAAGACACCACCAATAATAAACTCGTTCGGTCTTCGAACTCCATCTTTTCCCAACACAATTTGAGTAAGACTTTGTCCGACAACATCTTCCTTGTTAAAATATTTACGCGCTACTTCATCACTAATAAATACTTTACTCCTATCATAAAAATTAGCAAAGTCACCGTACTTCAGCTTGTAAGTAAAAAGATCAAAGAAGGCTGAATCAACAAAAACCACCTGCGTACCAAAAACTTCTTCTCCAATTCGCATATCGCAATACGAAGTTTGATACCGAACAACATTAGATACTTCGGTGAAATTCTGTTTTACATTGGCGCCCAGTGCCATGGGTGCCATCCCAAACCGATCCTGATTTCCTTGAAATTCTCTGAGGAACTGTACCCGATAAATCTTCTCAGCATTAACGTGGGTGCTGTCCCAGGTTTCAGCATAGTCCCAATTTACATAGGCCACAATGCAACATGCTATGGCTATGCCCATTCCAAACACATTTACAAAAATGAAAAACTTATTCTTCGCCAGACTGCGAAGCGTAATGAGCAAGTAGTTTTTAATCATGTGTACTTTGATTTACTGAACAATGACATTCACGTTAAAGAATGGTTGCACGAAG
>JBBSBG010000479.1:0-2562 GCA_038251495.1 Cytophagales bacterium | reverse complement strand
GTACCTCAGGCCGGAATCGAACCGGCACACCTTACGGTACACGATTTTGAGTCGTGCGCGTCTACCAATTCCGCCACTAAGGCATTAATATTAGGGTTGCATATGTACTAACCTAAACCCCTCATTACTCTTATTTAGAGACTGGTTTTAATGAAAGGGGATGCAAATATGGGCAAACTTTAAATTTCTAACAATTCAGAGTTCAATAAATTTCTCCAACGAAAAGGCCTGTGTTCTTTCGGAGAATAAGGTTTTCACCCGGCCCCACACGCTACCAAATAATTCTGATTTACGATACTTCTCAAGATCGGCCTCTCCCTGCCAATGGCTAAGGGTAGTGTAGGTATTTGGATCTTCGGTGTCTTTCAATAATTGTAAATGCAAGCACCCCGGAAAATTGCGAATAGATTCTTTATGTCGATCAAAAATTTCAAGAAACTCCTCCACACCCGCTTCTGTAAAATGCATCCGTACAATTCTTATAATCATATCATAGTATTTAGTTATTAGTATTGAGTCCTTAGTCCTTAGTCTGCTAAATACTAACTACTAATGACTTGTTACTAGCTTTCATCAAATGTAATATTCACCGGACTGTCATATTGCAATCCCAACAACTCACTTGCGTTCCCTTTATAAATTCCAATTTCTAATAACCCCATACTATTAAATAACAAAAAGCACTCACCTTGCTCAGTCTGGTTGTAGTTGGTGTGGATGCGTCTGAATTTCTCGCCACCAAATTGAATGGTGTATGATCTTCCTTTAGTGAGGATATCAAAATCTACTTTGTTAATGGTTGTAATCAGGTTTCCAAAATTATCTACACGCAACACATGCCCGGCAATAATCCGTTTGGTTGCCTTCACCTGACGGTTGATCATTTTCCGATATGATTGTAGCGGTTTACCCAGTGTAGTGATGGCAACACCGCTGGCAAGTTTGGCAGCAGCCGGAGAAAGAATATCTTTTTCGGCAAAAGTAGTTTGAATAGGATTGATAGAATTTAATTGAACGACCTGTTGATGAGTTTTATCGCTGATTAGACCAAAGAATCCATTGTCAACGCCAACAAAAAAATGATCATCGAGTTGCAAGGCAAGGTAAACTTCATCCCGATTGCCAGATGAATCGACACCAACCAAGTGCACAGTACCTTTCGGGAAATCGTTGTAAACGGATTTTAACACATAAGCACCATGGGCAATATCGCAAGGCGCAATTCTGTTGCTAATGTCGATTAAGGTAACTCCGGGATTGATGCCTAGAATTTTAGCCTTCATGGCGGCCACATAGTGATCGCTTTCTCCACTATCAGTAAGAAAGGTAATGATGGCCATTCGCGAACCTAATACCTAACCCGAGTCTTTTTGCTTGGGTTGGATTTGTTTATTTTTGCAAACAAAATTAATTCATTTCAACCATTTTACTTCATTGATAGAGAAAACGATCACATTAGAAGATATTCCCCTAACCGACTTTCTGGGAATAGAGAATAAGAACATCACCGAACTGGCTTCGGCATTTCCGAAGAGCAAGATTATATCTCGTGGCAATGAGATTTTAGTGAAGGGCGAAGCACCGGATATTCTGCAAATCACCGATATTCTAAATTCGTTGATGGATCACTTTCACCAATATGGAAGGGTTACGGAAGAGAATGTGCGCGGCTATATTACTCAAGAGCGGCAGGAGTTTGTTGCTGAAGATTCTCCGGATGGTGTTGTGCTCTATGGAACAAAGGGGCTTATAATAAAGGCCAAGACTCCTAACCAGCAGCGATTAGTGCAAGCTGCAAAGGACTATGATCTGGTTTTTGCAATCGGTCCGGCCGGAACCGGAAAGACTTTTGTCTCGGTAGCGCTTGCAATAAAAGCCCTTAAGAATAAGCAAGTTAAAAAAATTATTATTACGCGCCCAGCTGTGGAAGCAGGAGAAAACCTCGGCTTTTTACCGGGTGATTTAAAAGAAAAAATTGATCCTTACTTGCGCCCGATTTACGATGCGTTGAACGACATGGTGACGTTTGAAAAGTTAAAGTACTATATGGAGCGCGAGATAATAGAAATTGCTCCACTCGCCTACATGCGCGGTCGCACACTCAACAACGCTTTTATTTTGTTGGATGAAGCGCAGAACACCACACCCATGCAGATGAAGATGTTTCTTACCCGAATGGGACCAGATTCTAAAATGATTGTTACGGGTGATACTTCGCAAATTGATTTGCCTCATAATCAAAAGTCGGGTCTTAATGAAGCTGTTCGGATTTTGAAAGATGTAAAAGGTATTAGCATTGTAGAGTTAAATGAACGTGATGTAGTGCGTCATCGATTAGTTCGCGATATTATTGAGGCCTACGGAAAAATTAATCCATCATAAATAATATAGATTATGCCAGCTTATGTGGTTGTTGAAATTGAAATACATAACCCAGAAGAGTACGAGGATTATAAAAAGCTTACACCCGCTTCTTTAAAAAATTATCAAGGTAAATTTATTGTGCGTGGCGGTAAGACCGAAACTTTGGAAGGAGATTGGAGTCCACAGCGTTTTGTTATG
>JBBSBG010000478.1:0-2562 GCA_038251495.1 Cytophagales bacterium | reverse complement strand
TTCGAAGCCCATGCCGGTATCAACATGTTTATCAGGCAGTGGTTCTAAAGCACCCGAAGCCAATCTGTTGAACTGAATAAATACGAGGTTCCAGATTTCAACTACTTGCGGATGATCACTATTCACTAAATCCTTACCTGGTGCTTTCTTAACATCGGCATCGGATCGTAAGTCAATATGAATTTCGGAACACGGACCACACGGACCTTGTTCACCCATCTCCCAAAAGTTATCCTTTTTACTTCCGTGGAGAATGTGGTCTTCAGAAACAAATTGCTTCCACAAATCTTTCGCATCTTCATCAACCGGAAGGTTATCATTTTTATCGCCACCAAAAACAGTTACATACAATCTGTCTTTTGGAAGTCCATAAACTTCAGTTAATAATTCCCACGCCCAACCGATCGCCTCTTTTTTAAAGTAATCCCCAAAACTCCAATTGCCCAGCATCTCGAACATGGTGTGGTGATAGGTATCTAACCCAACATCTTCAAGATCATTATGCTTTCCGCTTACGCGAAGACATTTTTGAGTATCGGCAACACGCTTGCTTGAGGAGACAGAATTGCCCAAAAAGTAGTCTTTGAACTGCACCATACCCGAGTTGGTAAAGAGCAAAGACGGGTCGTTTTTCAGCACCAAAGGGGCTGAGGGTACTATTTTATGACCCTTATTTTCGAAAAAATCAAGGAATTTTCGTCTGATTGTTGCTGAATCCATCAATTCTAAGTGAATTTTAACTTTTGACTCCGGGGTTTTCTATATATTTATCGGTTTGAAACCCAGATAAACGACAAAATTAAACCGCTTAGCATCAATATGAAAGGAAACGGTGAAATTCGACAACTAACAAATTCTAAGTCTCGCCAGAGCGGAATTCAACATGCGTTAACCTAATGGCGAAATCAAAATTCCAGTATAATTCTAAAACATTACGTTTCGAGCGTACCAAAATTTCTGTGCTCTCAGTATTGGGTTCAGGAATTAGCTACCTCATTTTCGGGTTTCTCTTTTTTGTTGGATTAGTGTTGTTACAGAATTTTATTGTTGAAACTCCCGTAGAAAAAAAATTACGCGCTGAAAACAAAGCTCTTGAAAAACATAAGCTGGTATTGACGTCTCAACTTACTGAATCGAACGAACAACTGGCCGATTTAAATAGCAAGGATCTTTCTTTATATCAAAAGCTTTTTGAAACTAATCAGCCTAAAGAGTCTTCACCCGTATTTCCTGAGCGCGAAGAATTATTGCTGGCGGGTGCTGGTGACTTTAATGAATCAGTTACTCAGTTAGGTCAGAGGTTTTCAGAACTCCTTAATTCCGCGAAAGCTACCAGCCGGTTTTATCAGTCGAGTGCAAGTGTGAAAAAAGAAGATGTTTCCATGCTTAGCACAATCCCTTCCACGGCTCCGGTTGAAAATTTTGAAGTAACCAAGTTGGTTTCTGGTTTTGGCAAGCGCATTAATCCTTTTCATAAAGGTCAATATCACCACGATGGTGTTGACATTGCTTCTCCGCGCGATACTCCCGTTTTAGCGGCAGGGCCTGGCCGAGTACTTATTACCAAGCGAAGTGACCTGATTGCTGGGTATGGAAACTTTGTAGAGATAGATCATGGAAATGGATATGTAACACGCTATGGTCACCTTGAAGAAATAATTGTGCGGCAAGGACAAGTATTAAAGAAAGGACAGATCATTGGCTCAGTTGGTTCAAGTGGTGGTTCTATTGCACCACACCTTCATTACGAAGTAATTGTGGATGGGAAGAACCTTGATCCTGTTAAATTTATTTTGGAAGGAATCTCAGCTGATCAGTATAAAGTTTTGTTAATGCAAAGCAGCAAACAAAATCAATCCCTCGATTAATGGCTAAAGTTCAATACACATATAACTCTCAAAAGTGTAAATACGAACCAATCGTTATTTCACCCAAAGTAGCGGGACGAAGGGTGTTAATGTTTCTAGGGATTTCATTTACAATAGGCTTAGCCGGGCTTGCCTATTTTAACTACAAGTTTCCGTATATCGATGAAACCTTGCAGACCGCGAAAAATGAAAGTTTAAGAGCTGAATGGAAAGTTCTTTACAAACAATTAGAACGTACCTCAACTCAATTGAGCACGCTTGAGCACAATGACGACAATAATTACAGGGTCATTCTCGATCTAGAACCATTAGATCAGGCACAACGTGAAGCCGGTGTGGGTGGTCGTGAGAAGGAAAGCGAAACAATCCCCTACTCATTAATCAGAACTGCTTATCAGCAATCAGAAAAAATAAAAAATAGATTAGAGATAGAGGCTCAATCACTTCAACAGTTGATGGATGAACTCACGAAGAAAGAAAAAATGTGGGCTTCAAGACCAGCCATTCAACCCGTTAGTAATAAAGATCTCGTACACCTGCACACTATTTTTGGTTTGCGCATGCATCCATTGCTGGGATATGTTAGGCCGCACAACGGCTTAGATTTTACAGCCCCGGCAGGAAGCCCTGTTTATGCAACCGGTGATGGCCGTGTTAGCAATGCACAGCACTCAACTTCATATGGCAACGTGGT
>JBBSBG010000477.1:0-2569 GCA_038251495.1 Cytophagales bacterium | reverse complement strand
ATCATAGTCGGTAAGGCATCTGCTCAATCGATTTATAAAGAAGCGTGGAGAGTACAGGCTCTAAGAAACGCTAGCAACCAGTCCTAGTTGGAAAAACGGTGCTAAATCCTGCTCCTAGCAAGGTGCTTTGGAGAACTATAAACCGGTAAGAAAATGAAAACGCAATTCAATTTTTTCAGCGAGCGATCAGACTCCAAAAGTCTTTTCAATTCACCCCTTAACACTTCTCAAATCTTAAAGATTAACGCATCTACACAGTCAACTTTCTGTTGTATGTGTTGTTGCTGTTAGTTGTCGTTGAGTTAAGCGCAGCGCTTCCAACAACAAACTAACCTACGATTCTGCCAGGTGACAGGCATGGTTACGGTTATATCCTCGTTAAAAAAAATCAAAAAATCTTTAAATTTTTTAAATTATGTCAAGACTTCTTAAATTTTCTATAGAATCTAAAAGCACTTCGCCCGCACGCACTGAAATATCTACGCGCGGTTTTAAGTTAATTGTTGACGAACCTACCGAACTTGGTGGCACAAATGAAGCTCCGAATCCGGTAGAATATATTCTCGCAGGATATGCCGGATGTATTAATGTGGTCGCGCATCTAACAGCCAAAGAATTAAACATCGACTTAAAGGATTTACAAATTTCTATTGAAGGTGATTTGAATCCTTCACGGTTGTTTGGCGATTCATTTCAAGAACGTGCCGGTTATCAAAGTATTAGTGTGAAACTGAAAACCGATAGTCCAATTGCCGAAAAAATAAAGAACAAGTGGCTGTTTGAAATCGAAAATCGTTGCCCTGTAAATGATAATTTACGCAATGTTACTCCAATAAATTTTTCACTTAATTAAAATCTTAAAACACTATGTCAACCTTACGTTTCGAAAGTCTTCAACTTCATGCAGGGCAAGAAGTTGACCCTACCACCGGTTCACGCGCTGTACCTATCTATCAAACAACCTCATTCGTGTTCAAAAATTCTGAACATGGAGCCAATCTTTTTGCTTTAAAAGAGTTTGGAAACATTTATACACGCATCATGAACCCTACCACGGATGTGTTTGAAAAACGCATTGCTGCATTAGAAGGTGGTGTGGCTGCACTAGCTGTTGCTTCTGGTCAGGCTGCTCAGTTTATTGCGCTTAATAATATTCTTCAGGTCGGAGATAATTTTGTTTCATCTCCATTTCTTTACGGTGGCACATACAATCAATTTAAAGTAGCCTTCAAGCGATTGGGTATTACCGCGCGCTTTGCCGAAAGCGACACAGCAGAATCTTTTGAAAAACATATCGACAAAAAAACAAAAGCAATCTATTTGGAAAGCATTGGAAACCCCGGCTTCAATATTCCAGATTTTGAAGCTATTTCGGCATTAGCAAAGAAGCACGACCTTCCTCTGATTGTTGATAATACCTTCGGAGCCGGTGGCTATCTTTTCCGCCCGTTAGAACATGGCGCAAATATAGTAGTTGCATCCGCAACTAAGTGGATTGGCGGCCATGGCACTTCCATCGGAGGTGTAATTGTAGATGGTGGAAATTATAACTGGAACAACGGCAAGTTTCAACAATTCAGTGAACCTTCTGAAGGTTATCATGGATTAAAGTTTGGTGAAACCTTTGGAGTTGATAATCCACTTGGGCTTCCAAACATTGCCTTTATTATCCGCGCCCGCGTGGAAGGCCTTCGCGACTTTGGATCAGCCATTAGTCCATTTAATTCGTTCTTGTTTATTCAAGGTTTAGAAACGTTATCGCTTCGGGTTCAACGTTCGGTCGATAATGCACTGGCACTTGCGCAATGGCTGGAGCAACATCCGCAAGTAGAAACTGTAAATTATCCAGGCCTAACTTCAAGTTCCCATCACAAACTTGCCAAAAAATATTTGCGTAATGGTTTTGGTGGCGTGTTATCATTCACCTTAAAGGGAACCAAAGAGCACACAACTAAGTTAGTGGATAGTTTAAAGTTGGTTAGCCATTTAGCAAACGTTGGTGATGCAAAGACATTAATTATCCAACCTGCGGCAACTACTCACCAGCAATTGTCTGATGAAGAACAAATCTCATCAGGCGTTCTACCTACTTTGCTGCGGGTATCAGTGGGCATTGAACACATTGATGATATCAAAGCTGATTTTCAGCAGGCAATAACAAAGGTTTTTGAAAAAGAATTAGTGAGTTAATCACACGCAATAAGACTAGGAACATGAATATTTTGAAAACAAATTTTTAAATTAATAATCCCTCCCCTCTCCTTTGTAGAGGGGTTGGGGGTGAGGTTATGTTAAAATCAGAATCCATATTTCACTTACGTGATAAATTCGAGTTGGAGTCCGGTGAAAATCTTCCGGACTTTCAACTTAAATACACCACACTCGGTCAACTCAATAAAGATCGCAGTAATGTAATCTGGATTTGCCATGCCCTTACGGGAAGTTCTGATTTTACAGATTGGTGGAAAGGACTCTTTACAGAAAACTCACCTTTTAATCCTAAAGATTATTTTATCATTTGTGCAAACACATTGGGGGGATGCTATGGATCTACTGGGCCGCTCTCTAT
>JBBSBG010000476.1:0-2572 GCA_038251495.1 Cytophagales bacterium | reverse complement strand
GTAATTGTATTATGTCCGTAAATTTTAGCCCACCCTTCTACGCTTGGAATGATAGCAGGTTTGCCATCAAGTTCGGTTACTTCTTCTATCCTACCTATAAACTTTGAGCCAATAATACTTTCGTGAATAAACTCATCACCTGGCTTTAGTTTTCCTTTAGTATACCATTGAGCAAGCCTTGCCGAAGTACCTGTGCCACAGGGCGAGCGATCAATCGCCTTCTCTCCATAAAACACGGCATTGCGCGCTGTTGAGGTTGGGTCAATTGGATTGCCTGTCCACAAAATATGACTGCAGCCATTGATGGTAGGATTTTCTGGATGCACGAAGGAGTATTTCTTATTAATGTCTTTCCTCAACTCCCTACTCCACGATACAAGTTGATCGGCCGTATAATGATCAATGCCTTTAAAATTTTGTTGCACATCTACAATGGCATAAAAATTTCCACCGTAAGAAACATCCAAGGTTAACTCGCCCAGATCGGGACATTCGGCACTTATATTTTCTGCCGCCAGATACGCTTTAACATTTCTGATCTTAACAGACTTTACTTTCTTACCTTCTTGCTTGTACTCAATCCGTACCAAACCGGCCGGAACTTCAAGATTCAGAACACCCGGTGTTTTTGGAATTACTAATCCTTCTTCGATAGCAATGGTTACGGTGCCAATAGTTCCATGTCCACACATGGGTAAGCAGCCACTGGTTTCTATAAAGAGAACTCCCATATCGTTGGCTGAATCGGAAGGCGGATACAAAATACTGCCACTCATCATATCATGGCCGCGTGGCTCAAACATTAATCCTTTTCTTATCCAATCGTACTCACGCAAAAAGTGTTGTCGCTTTTCGCTCATGCTCTTTCCTTCCAACACGGGGCCGCCTTCGGCAACTAAACGTACCGGGTTGCCACAGGTGTGAGCATCAATGCATTTGAATGTTCCTGAATTCACGTTCTAGATATTTGACATTTTTTTGATTGTTGGATACTTGACTCTTGTCGCTGGCTACTCGATAGCAAGAGGCCAGTATCCAATGACAAGTATCATTTCCTTAACTCTCCATTATAAAGTCGCCAGATATGTAAAGGATTTGATTCCTTCAATTCGTCTGGTAATAATGCATCTGGAAAATTTTGAAAGGAAACAGGTCTAACAAAGCGTTTGATTGCATCGGTACCAACAGCTGTAAAGCGCGAATCGGTAGTAGCTGGAAATGGGCCACCATGATTTTGGGCAGCAACAACCTCAACACCTGTAGGCACACCATTAATAACCAAGCGGCCTGCTTTTTCGGCAAGTGTGTTCAATAGACTTTTATGATTTGATATTTCACTTTCATCGGCAATGATGGTTGCCGTAAGTTGACCATGAGTATGATTAACAACGGTATTCAATTCCTTTAAATCGGCACATCTTATAATTAATGAAAAAGGACCGAATACTTCTTCCGCTAAGGCGGGATTCTTTAAAAAATCAGATGCGGAAACAGATGCAACAGTTGGTCTTCCCTGAGCGGAGGTTGCTTCAACTGAAGCAGACGCTTCAACCTTTATACCTTTTTGAGCTAATGCATTCTTTAGTTTCTTAGAATAATTATCAGCAATACCTTGATGCAACATAGGTGCAGGTGTTACCTTTTCTATTTCAGTACCAAGAGATTTAATAAATTGATCTAACCCTGCTCCTTCAATAGCGAGTATCAATCCTGGATTTGTACAAAACTGTCCAACCCCAAGCGTGATAGAACCCGCTAATGTTGCTGCTGTCTTTGCTGCATCACGAGCTAATGTTTCAGGTAAAAGAATTACCGGATTTATACTACTCATTTCAGCAAATACCGGTATTGGTTCGGGGCGTTGATTAGCTAAATCAAACAACGCTTTACCACCTGCTAACGATCCGGTAAATCCCACAGCTTTTGTCAGTGGATTTTTTACTAATGCTTGTCCAACTTCAAAACCTGCTCCGTATAAATGTTGAAAAACACCCTTGGGCATTCCCGTTTTTTCTATTGCTTTAAAGATTGCTTTAGCAACAAGTTCGGATGTGCCCGCATGTGCAGGATGTGCTTTTACAATTACCGGACAACCACCAGCTAATGCAGAAGCAGTATCGCCACCTGCGGTTGAATAAGCCAAAGGAAAATTCGCGGCACCAAAAACAACTACTGGGCCTAGTGGTACTAACATTTTTCTAAGATCAGGTTTTGGTGCTGGAGTACGATCAGATATTGCAGTATCAACTCTTGCCTCCAACCACGAACCTTCCTCAACTAAATCCGCAAACATGCGACAATGATGTGTAGTACGCCCGCGCTCACCAATAATCCTGGCCTCAGGAAGATTTGTCTCCTTCATTGCCATTGAAACTAACTCTGCACCCAGGGCTTCAATTTCATCCGCAATGGCGCGAAGAAATGTTGCTTTCTTTTTACCTGACAAATTTTTATATGAAAGAAAGGCCAGTTGAGCCTCTCTTAAGGTTTGATCAACTTCTTCAGGGGTTGCTTCTTTATACATAGTAAATAGTTTTAAGTATTGAGTATTGAGTCGTTAGTATTTAGTATT